>CANEVG010000140.1 GCA_947442095.1 Sphingomonadaceae bacterium | reverse complement strand
GGCAGCAGCCGCGATCAATGCGGCGGTTCGGGCGCAAGGAGTGGGCTAGCCATGGTCAAAGTCACATTCGTCACCGCGCAGGATCAGCGCATCACGGCCGCAGCCGAGCCCGGCACCCGGCTGCTCGAACTGGGCCAGAACGCCGGACTCCCGCTGGAAGGCACGTGCGAGGGGCAGATGGCCTGCTCCACCTGCCACGTGGTCGTAGCCGCAGAGTGGTTCGCCATGCTACCGCCCGCCAGCGAGGACGAGGAAGACATGCTCGATCTCGCCGCGGGAGTCACCCGCACCAGCCGGCTCGCGTGCCAGATCGTCCTGACCGAGGCGCTGGAAGGCCTCGAAGTGCGCGTACCCGAAGAAGCGCGCGACATGCAGGGGCGCTGAATCTGAAGCATCGGCCGACCAGTCCCCGGCTGCGCCGCCGCCTGAGCCTTGTGGCGGCGGGCCTATGCAGTTCGATCTTCGCAGCCAGCCCTGCGCTCGCCCAGTTACGCAGCCTTCAAAACCCCTCGTTCGAGGCCAACATTCCACAGGGACCCGGCGCGCCCAACTAGCAGATCCTCGTGCCGATCGTGGACGTGCCCGGCTGGAATTCCACCACCAGCGAAATCGAGTTGTGGGATACCAATTTCAACGGCGTCCCCGCCCAGTCCGGCAATGTCCTTGCAGAGCAATGTCCTTGCCGAAATGAGCGCCAATCTGCCCGGTACGCTGTTCCAGAACATCTGCCTGGTGAATGGCGAGCCGATCGGCTGAACTTTCGCCCACCGCGCCCGCGCGGGCGGACAGGCCGCGCAGACCGAGCGCTTTCAGGTGGCGGCTAGCACCGGCACCGTGGGCCAGCTGCTCAGCACCCAAAGCTCGACCCCGCCCATTCAGGTCTGGACGGTCAACACCGGCACCGCCACGTTCACGAACGCTTCCAGCTTCCACCGCGTGCAGTTCACCACCAGCGATGCGGGATCGGTCGGCAATCTGCTCGATGCGATCCCGCTGACGCTGCGGCCCTTCGTCCAGATCTCGACCGCCAATTCCGCCGCGCTGGAATCGTCCGGCGCGGCCGGCCTTGCCACGCTGCTTGTCACCGGTGCCTCGGCCAGCCCGATCAGCGTCACGGTCGTGCGCGGCACCGAATACAAGACGCCAGGCGGCGGCGCGAGCTTCACCAGGACCGTCCCGGCCGGTACCTACAACAACACCGCCGTCCCGCTGGGCATCACGATAGCTACCACCAGGACTTTGATATGGCCTTAGCCATGGCCTCGGGGATCATAAGATCCGAGCGCAGGACGGCAGCGAGCGCCCTGAGCACGAAAAACAGGATCACGGGCGAGAGAAGTGTATCGACGGGCGCCAAGTTCTGCTTCTCAAGCCTGCAGCCGTGGTCGTTCCGTTGACAAGTCGGTGGATGCATACTGCTTGCAGGACGCTTGCCTCAGGGCTTCGTTGTTTGCAGATGGCCTGCCGGTTGTCCACCGGAGGCTCTCTTGTCTGACTACCAGGGCGGTGCTGGCCGCCCCGTCCCCCTGAAAAGGAGCGGACATAAGCAGTTCGCAGGCATTTACAGGTGCAATAGCCCCACACCTCTCCTCTGAAAGAAGAGGGGGCTAAAAGGCGCGGATCACAGCACAAAGTGGTCCCCCGCCGCGCGGACGGTCATTTCGGAGATCGCGACGCCCAAGGGTTGGTTGATGACGTGGATCACGGCGTCGGCGATGTGGTCCGGGGCGAGGCTGGCGTAGTCCATCGCATCGGGGCTGAGGCGTTCGGCGGGGAAAGTTCCCGCGCCCATCTGGCCGACCATGTCCATGAATTCGGGCATGTTGTGCGCCACGATGCCTACGCCGGCGGCGGGGTTGATCACGGTGCCGGAGAGGCCGGTGGTGGGAACGCCGGTGGGCTTGATCGTGGTCACCTTGATCTTGCCCCGGCTTTCGACGCGCAGCGATTCGGAGAGGAAGTTCACGGCGGATTTGGACGCGCCATAGACCGCGGCGCCGATCACCGGGAAGTTGCCGTAGATCGAGGAGATGTTGACGATCTGGCCGCGCCCGGCGGCGATCATCGGATCGTAGGCAGCGACCATGCCGTTGAGGACACCCTTGATGTTGATATCGATGCAGCGCTCCCATGCGGGGTAGGCGGCTTCGTGGTCCGAGAAGAACGCCAGCGGCATGATCCCGGCGTTGTTGATCATCACGTCGACTGCGCCATAGGCCTCCAGCGCCTTGGCGACGAGGGCTTTGACAGCGGCAAGATCGCGCACATCGGTCTGGACGGCCTGCGCGGTGCCGCCAGAGGCAGTCACGCCATCAACCGTGGCCTGTGCGGCGGCCGGATCGATATCGCCGCACGTGATCTTCGCGCCAAGCGCGGCAGCCTTTTGCGCGACGAGCCGGCCAAAGCCGCCGCCTGCGCCGGTGATGACGATCGATTTGCCTGCGATGTGATTGGTCATGGGATCTCCCGGATCAGGTGTTGATTTGGGAGAGGGTGTAGCAAGGCGGGCCGCGCTGCTCCACCACCTTGCTGTGGCAGGATGCTGATGCGCCGGGCAGTGTCAGGGCTGCGCGGTCGCCGTGGTCAGGGTGGTGCCGGTTCTGGTGGGCAGAGACCAGATCACGACATTGGTGATCATCACGGCCGCCAGGATCACCATGAGCGAGGGCCGCTGGCGTTCGCCCTTGCGCCACAGGAACACCGCGCCCGCAACAAGTGCGAGCGCGGTGAGCATAGCAAGCGAGAGTGCAGCGTCGGTCAAACCGAAGCGGTCAGGACTTGAACAGGCCCGAGGCGATGTCACCCAGGCCGCCAAGCGGGCTTTCGCCGTCCTTCCCGCCGCCGAGCAGGCCGGTGACCATGCTCATCGCATCCGGGTGCTGGCCCAGCATCGTGGCGAAGCTGCCCAGCGAACCCTCGCCGCCGATATGGCCGACGATCTGCTGGAGAATGCCGGCATCGATGCCGGTGTTGGCGGCGGCCGTTTCGACCGTGTCCGTCGGCGCGGCGTGGCCTGCGGCGAGTGCGGCGATGGCGGATTCGGCCATGGCGGGATCAATGCCGACCTTAGCGGCAAGGTTCTTGATATCGACGTTGCTGCTGATCTGGCCGAGTATCTGGTCGAAAATGCTCATGGTCTGGACTCCGTGGGACAGAATATCTGCGGAGACTAGCCTGCCTGCCGCCGGGACGCCACCCGGCTGGTGGTCCGAAACGGCTTTGCCGATACGACTTTTGACACCGTAGTTCGGGTGAGACAGACACACGGTATGACCGTGATTTCATCCTCTACCGTGACACGCCGCGAAACGCTGGCCGGACTAGCCGCAGGCGCTGCTGCAATCAGCCTGCCGTTGCCAGCATTGGCCACTTCGCAAGCCGCCACTGCGCTGCTGGACGATGCGGCGTGGCACCTGCTTGCGCTCAAACCCGAAAGCGCGACATCCCTTGGGCTTGATAGCGGCGCACACAGCGCCTTGCGCGGCAGGCTTGAAGACCGGTCAGCAGCGGGCCAGGCCGCCGTGGCAGCCTTGCTGCGCGAGGAGATGGCGCGAATTGAGGCGGTTTCCAGCAGCGCAGCCGATCCGATGACGCGCACCAGCCTGGCCGTCGTCAAAAGCGCCTATCGCACGGCGCTCGACGGGTTTGCGCTGCCCTATGGCGACATCACGGTGGGTTCGTGGCGCAACACGCCTTATGTCGTGATCCAGAATGTCGGCGCGTATCTCGATGTGCCGCGCTTTCTGGATGCCGACCACCCGATCGAGACCGCCGCCGATGCCGAGGCCTATCTTGCCCGGCTGGAACAGTTTCCCGCTGTGCTGGCGGGGGAAACTGAGCGGCTGCGCGCCACCGCAGCGCAAGGGGTGATCGCGCCGCAGTTCCTGATCCATAAGGCGATCCGGCAGATGGGTGCGAACCTTTCGGCGATGGGCGCGCAGCGGGGCGGCGGCGATCTGGTCACTTCAATCGAGCGGCGGACTCGCGAAAAGGGGATTGCCGGCGAGTGGGCAATGCGGGCACGGGACATCGTTAGCACAAAGGTCGCGCCTGTGCTGGAAGCCCAGCTCGCCGAATTGATCCGCCAGCGCGCCAGGGCGACCAGCGATGCCGGCATGCACACGCGGCCTGGCGGCGATGCATTCTATGCCTGGGCTCTGCGCGCCAGCACGACGACGGGCATGTCGCCGGACGAGATCCACAAGCTGGGGCTGGAGGCCCTCGGCGAACTGCAGGGGCGGATGGACCCGATCCTGCGGGGGCTGGGCTATACCAGCGGCACAGTGGGCGAGCGGATGACCGCGCTGGGCAGTGATCCGCGCTTCCTGTTCCCCGACAACGACGAGGGCCGCGCCCAGATCATGGCGTTCATTCAGAAACGGGTGGACTATATCCGCACGCAGATGCCGCGTGCCTTTTCCAAGCTCGTGCGCGGCAATCTGGAAGTGCGCCGCCTGCCGCTTTCTGAAGAGCCCGGCGCCCCCGGAGCCTATGGCGGGCCGGGCTCGATCGACGGGACGATCCCGGGCAAGATGTGGATCAACCTTGGCACCACGCGCCTCCACAGCACCTACAGCCTGCCGACGCTGGTGCACCACGAAGCGATCCCCGGCCACGTGTGGCAGGGCGAATATTCCAACCAGCTACCGACGATCCGCGCGATGCTGGCCTTCAATGCCTATTCCGAAGGCTGGGCGCTTTATGCCGAAACGCTGGGCGATGAACTGGGGGCCTATGAGGGCGATCCGGTGGGGCAGCTTGGCTATCTGCAGTCCATCGCGTTTCGCGCCTGCCGGCTGGTGGTCGATACCGGCCTGCACGCGCGGGGCTGGAGCCGCGAGCAGGCCATCGACTGGTTCGCCAAGACCAATGGTTCGGGACGCGAAGAGGTGACCAGCGAGGTCGAGCGCTATTGCAGCTGGCCGGGGCAGGCCTGCGGCTACTTCATCGGCCGCAGCGAGATCCTGCGCCAGCGCGCGCGGGCCGAGGCGGCGCTGGGCAAGGCCTATGACCTGCGCACGTTCGACAACGCGGTGGTCGAAGGCGGGAACGTGCCGCTCGATGTGCTGGCGATGAATATCGACGCGTACATCGCAGGGAAGAAGGCCTGAGTTTGGCGCTCAACGTTTCGCCGCCTTGATCAACTCCCGGTCGACGGCCTTGGCCGACTGATACCCGGCGCGGGTGCGTATCCGCTCGGCATAGGCGGCGAAGGACGGAAGCGGCGGGATCGAGCCGAAGTTTAGGCCCCAATCGACTTGGCTGCCGACATAGACGTCCGCCATCGTAAAGCGTGCCCCGCAGACCCAATCACGGCCCGCAAGCCAGCCATCGAGCGTCTCGATCGTGCGTTCATAGCTGCCGAAGCCGGCCGTGCCCTGCTTGCCCTCGGGCACCTCCCAGCCCAACGTGCGGCCGATGACGGCCTGCTCCATCGGGCCCGCAGCGAAGAACAGCCAGCGGTAATAATCAGCCTTCTCCGCGCCTTGCGGAAGCAACTCGGCTTTGGGATGCACATCCGCGAGATAGGCGCAGATTCCAGCGCATTCGGTGATGACCCTATCGCCCTCCGGCGCGTGATGGATCAGCGTCGGCACCTTGTTCATCGGATTGGTAGCGGCGAGTTCGGGCGGGCGGCTGGCCCAATCGACCAGCACGTGCTGGTAATCCGCGCCTGCTTCATGCAGTGCCCAGCGGGCGATCTGCCCGCGCGACATGGGGACGGTGAAGAAGGTGTAGTCTGCCATAATCAGAGGCCTTTCTGGTCAGGAATGCCTGCGGGAAACAGCCGGTCCAGCAACTTTTTCTCCTGCGACGAGATGGTGATCCAGGCCGGTCGCGCCCTGACCCGGTGAAACCAAGCGGCCATGCGCGGGCGCGCGTCGATATCGGCAAGGGTAAAGGTGTCCCCCAGCAGCCACCCCTCTGGCGGCGCAATGGATTCGATATAGTCAAGCACACGCGGCAGCTCCGCTTCGCCTTCAAGGGCTGCAGCCTCGTCCGCTGGCAATCCCAGAAATTGCGGCCTGACAAGGCGGCCGAACTGGATCTTCAAGGCAGAGCCGGAGAGGATCGTATCGGCGAATTCATCCAGCCAGATCGCTCGCCCACGCCCCTGCGGATCGGCCGGGATCAGCGCTGGCTCGGGATACTGTGCATCGAGATACATCGCGATTGCAGTCGAATCGGGGAGGATGAAGCCCTCATCATCAAGCACGGGAATCTTGGCGAGGGGGCTGACGCTGAGGAATTCCGCATCGGTGCTGCCCGGCCCGCCCCGCCGGGGCTCGTAGGTCAGCCCCTTTTCCGCCAGCACCATCGCGACTTTGCGCACGAACGGAGAGAGCAGAGCCCCATACAATTTCATAGCATCCGCCTCCCCTTTGGCCGCTTCCTTGCAAAGCTTATTGCAGCCTTTCGCAGGCCCGTATAGGCGATGGCGTGATGACCGATATTCCGAACCTGCAGGCCGACACCCGCGCCACCACCGTCCTTGCCGCCCCCGATATCACGCTCAGCGTGCGGGAGACCTTCGGCATTCCGATCGACATGACCGTGCCGGCGTTTTCCGTGGCGGATGAACGCGTGCCCGATATCGATCCGAACTACGTGTTCGATCCGGATACCACGCTGGCGATCCTTGCGGGTTTTGCCCACAACCGCCGCGTGATGGTGCAGGGCTATCACGGTACCGGCAAATCGACGCATATCGAGCAGGTGGCCGCGCGCCTCAAATGGCCGTGCATCCGCATCAACCTTGATGCCCACATCAGCCGCATCGACCTGATCGGCCGCGACGCGATCGTGCTGCGCGACGGCCTTCAGGTCACCGAATTTCGCGAAGGCCTGCTGCCCTGGGCCTTGCAGACGCCGACCGCGCTGGTGTTCGACGAATACGACGCGGGCCGCCCAGACGTGATGTTCGTGATCCAGCGCGTGCTGGAAACCGAAGGCAAGCTCACGCTGCTCGACCAGAACCGCGTGATCCGCCCCAACCCGTGGTTCCGCATGTTCGCCACGGCCAACACCGTGGGCCTTGGCGATACCAGCGGGCTCTACCATGGCACGCAGGCGATCAACCAAGGCCAGATGGACCGCTGGAACATCGTCGTCGGCCTGAACTACCTGCCCGCGCCGACCGAGATCCAGATCGTAACCAGCAAGGTGCCGGGGCTCGATGCCAAGACGGCGGGCGACATGGTCCGCGTGGCCGACCTTTCCCGCAAGGGCTTCATCAACGGCGACATCTCGACCGTGATGAGCCCGCGCACGGTGATCAGCTGGGCGCAGAACACTGCGATCTTCGGCGATACGGGCTTTGCCTTCCGCCTCTCGTTTCTCAACAAGTGCGACGAGACCGAGCGGGTGCTGGTGGCAGAATACTACCAGCGCGTGTTCGGCAAGGATCTGCCGGAAAGCGTGGTTGGGAAAGTCTAACCCCGCACCGCCAGCCGCAGCGTCTCGAAGCGTTCGGCCAGCTTGGGCGCACGGGCGATCGCCACTATTTCCTTGGGCGTCATCGCCCGTTTGCCCGCGATGCGAAGCCCCGGCAATTCCCTGACGGGCAGCGCCTTGCCCAGCACCCATTCACCGATCGGCACGATGAGCCCGCTGCGTTCGGCGAGATCGATGAACGCGCCCGGGCCGATCATCCAACGCACCGGATGGCGCCAGCATAGCAGTTCATCGGCATTCTCGGCGTGATCGGGCGCGAGCGCGACGCCGACGCTGGCACCCATCTGGCTGGCATCCATCTGGATCGTCCGCCCTTCCATCTCGATCGGCTGCGAAAGATCATGGGCCACACCCATCGCGGCATCGACTGACTGCACGCAGCCCAGCAGCCGCGCAAACTCGTCGCCGCCCAGCCATGCACCGACACCATGCAGACCGAAACGCGCAGCCAGCCGCTGCGCTACGATTTCCAGCAGCCGGTCGCCCGCCGCGTGGCCGAGCGAATCGTTGGCCAGCTTGAAGTGATCGAGATCGGCGGACAGCTTTGCCACCTGTTCCGGCTGACCGCCGGCGAGACGCGCAGCCATCCGGTCGTGGAATTCGGTGCGGTTGACCCGCTGGGTGAGCGGATCGTGGTGCCCGAGCAGCAGCACCATGAACGCAAGTGTGGGCGCGGTGCCGCCTTCGGCGGCGCGACCACAGCACCGTGGTTATGGTCAAGGCCGATATCCACGAGGCGACCTGCCCAGTGACCGGGAGCGTGAAGTGCGCAAAGAGGTCGATCGCGCTGGACGTGATGATGAAGATGACCATTGGCACCAGCCGGCCAGGCTATGCCAGCGCCAGTGCAGGGCCATTGATGACCGCGCAGCTGAGCGCACGCGCGATGATGTAGCGCCGCCACATTGGCAGCCCGCGCGCTGGATCTTCGCCCGGCTTGTCCCCCATGACCAGCGGCAACGAGGTAACCAGCAGGACTGGTTGCAAGATCGGCAGGCCTAAGAACCAGAGCACCAAGACCCTGGAGGTCAGAAGCAGCAGGTTTGTGCGCTGCACTTCGTAAGTCCGCCCGGGCACGGTCTGCAAATGAGCCAGCTTACAGTTGTCGATCCACGCGCGGTC
>CANEVG010000139.1 GCA_947442095.1 Sphingomonadaceae bacterium | reverse complement strand
TCACCAGCGCGCCTGCCAGGATCGGCGCGTTCTTCGGCGCGGCAGAGCTGAGCTATGACAAGGACTGGGCGCGTATCCGCGTCTCCGCGCTCTATGCCAGCGGCGACAACGACCCTTATGACAACGTCGAGCAAGGCTTCGACGCGATCCTTGAAAACCCGCAGTTCGCGGGGGCCGATACCTCCTACTGGATCCGCCAGTCGATTCCGTTTGCAGGTGGCGGGCGAGCGATTTCGGTCAACGGGCGCGGCGGCATCCTCAATTCGCTGCGCTCGTCCAAGGATCAGGGCCAGTCCAATTTCATCAATCCGGGCACGGCGCTCGCAGGCCTCGGCGGTGATTTCGATCTTACGCCGAATCTGCGGGTCTCGGCCAATGCCAACCACTTGTGGTTTGCGAACACCAAAGTGCTGCAAGTGCTGCGCAACGAAGGCTCGATCCCCAAATCGATTGGCTGGGACTTGTCGCTTTCCTCCATATGGCGGCCCAAGGCCGCGCAAAATGTCGTCTTCCGCCTTTCGGGCGCGGTGCTGCAGGCAGGTTCCGGCTTCAGGGATCTGTTCGACAAGCGCGGCCATGGGCGGCAGTTTTATTCCGTCCTCGCCAATGCAATCCTCTCGTTCTGATGGGCAACCGGCCGCTCATGTCCTTTGCAATCCGCCCCGATCACAAGAAGCTTTTCGTCTGGCTGGCGCTGCTGGTTGCCACTCTGGCCTTGCCGAGCGCACTTTGGGCCTCGGGCGAGGAGATCGCGCAGAAGGTGTCACATACCCGCGCGCCGCCCGCCCCGCGCGGCCAGCCTGGCGACACGGTGGCCGAGCAGTGGGCCTATGTCGACAAGGCCAACACCGGCTGCGTGAGCTGCCACACGAAGAGCGATCACCGCACCATGCACGCGAGCCCTGCGGTCGTGCTCACTTGCGCCGATTGCCATGGCGGCAACAGCAAGGTTGTAGCGGATCGCAGCTGGAACAAGCATTCGATGGACTATGTCGGCGCGATGAAGGACGCGCATGTCCTGCCGAAATTCCCGGTCGGCTGGAACTGGCCGAGCTCGGCCAACCCCAAGCGGTCCTATGCGCTGCTTGCCAAGGAAAGCCCGGAATTCATCCGCTTCGTCAACCCCTCGGACTATCGCGTGGCGCGCGACGCCTGCGGGGCGTGCCATAGGTCGATCATTGAGGCCTCGGAGCGCTCGCTGATGAGCACGGGCGCGATGCTCTGGGGCGGCGCGGCCTATAACAACGGCATCGTGCCCTTCAAGAACTACATGTTCGGCGAGAGCTTCACGCGGCAGGGCGAGCCCGCGCTGCTCAAGTCTGCATCGAAAGAAATCGGGCCGGACGGCAAGCCGATGTGGGGCACCGTCACCCCGGCGGAGAAAGCGCGCGGCGCGCTGCCCATCCTCTATCCGCTGCCCACGTGGCACACGATCCCGCCGGGTGACATTTTCCGCGTGTTCGAGGATGGCGGCCGCACGATCAATCCGCAGTTCCCCGAAATCGGTCTGCCCAATTCCACCGGCGCGATCCAGCGGCTGGAGGAACCGGGCCGTCCCGATCTGAAGCAATCAAACCGCGGCCCCGCCACGGGCCTGCGCGTCGCGATCCCGGTGCTCAATATCCACAAGACCCGTCTCAACGATCCGTTCCTGTTCCAGATGGGCACCAACGACCAGCCGGGCGACTACCGCTCCTCCGGCTGCGCTTCCTGCCACGTGATCTACGCCAACGACCGCGAGCCGCGCCACAGCATGAGTTACGCCAAATGCGGGCGCGACGGGCAGACCATCACCGCCGATCCCACGATCAACGCCTTGCGCGAAGGCGATCACCGCAGCGGCGCTTTTGGCACTTATGATGCGGCCAAGCATGAAAGCCACGAGCATGTGCGCGGCACGGTGCTGGGCGGGCACGGCAAGTACATGGGCGGCGATGCGACCGATCCAGAGGAGTCCAAGGACCGCGCCGGTGATTGCGCGCGCGCGATCCAGTCTGCTGCGCAACTGGTCTATTCCCCCGCTGAAGGCCCCGCGCCGCATGGCACGATGGACGAACACAAGTTGGGCCAGGCCGAAGCCCACGCCGCCGCTGGCCTTGATCACAAAGGCCATGCCGGGGGAGGCCATGCGGAAGGTCCCGCCCCCATGCAGGACCGCGAGCGCGGCCATCCGCTCGTCCACGCCTTCACCCGCGCGATTCCGACGGCGCAGTGCATGAACTGCCACATGCACCAGCCGAACATCTTTCTGAATTCCTACCTCGGCTACACGATGTGGGACTATGAATCCGACGCGCCGCGCATGTGGCCTGGGCCAGAAAATACCTCGCCGCGGCCTGAGAACGTCACCGATGCCGATTGGAGCCGCGCCTTCAAGACCCAGTTCCGCCCGAACATGGCCGAGCAGCGCGAAGTGCTCGACCGCAACCCCGAGGGCGCGAGCACGCACGGTCTGTGGCGCGACGTGGAATTCCTGCGCAACGTCTATGATCTCAACAAGGACAACAAGGATACCCAGTTCGCCGACTATCACGGCCACGGCTGGAATTTCCGCGCGATCCTGAAGCGCGACCGGCGCGGCAATCTGCTCGATGCCGGCGGTGACATGGCGACTTACGGCACCGACACCGCGCATATCGTCTCGCCTGACGATCCGGAGAAATGGCGCAAGGCCGGGGAAGGCAAGTTCGTCGAACCAGGCCCCGACAATCCCGGCAAGTCGGTCCACATGATGGATATCCACGCCCAGCTTGGCATGCAGTGTGCCGATTGCCACTTCGCGCAGGACAGCCACGGCAACGGGCTGATCTACGGCGAAGTCGCCAATGCCGTGTCGATCGGCTGCAAGGACTGCCACGGCACGCCCGACGCCTATCCCACGCTGATGACCTCGAACCTTGCTGCGCCGCAAAAGGGCGAGAACCTTGCGCTGCTGCGCAACATGGACGGCCAGCGCCGCTTTGAATGGTCCACCGAGAACGGTCGCCGCGTGCTGATCCAGCGCTCGATCATCGATCCCAAGCTGTGGTGGCGCGTCAGCCTCGTGAAGACGTCGGTCGATCCGCAGTATCAAGGTGTCATGGAACCCAGCGGCAAGCCGGTGTTCAACCCCAAGGCCGCGCGTGCCAAGCTCATGGGCAAATCCGGCGCGGATGACGGGCTCTACCGCTTCGGCCTCGGCGTGCCCAAGGCCGAGCGCGCGCATGGCGATGACGACATGGCCTGCTTCACCTGCCATCTCTCGTGGACGACCTCGTGCGCCGGGTGCCACCTGCCGATCGAAGCCAACTGGAAATCGGCCACGCACAAGTACGAGGAAGACTACACCCGCAACTACGCGACCTATAACCCCCAGGTTGCGCGCGATGACATGTTCCAGCTGGGCAAGCATATGCCCACCAAGTCATCCGGTTCCGATCCGGTGAAGTTCGATGCGGCGGGCGATCCGGTCAGCGGAAAAGCAATCACCGCGCCGATTCGCTCGACCTCGGCCTTGATCCTCTCCTCCACCAACATCAACCGCGAGCGGATCTACGTACAGCAGCCGCCGATCTCCTCGCCCGGCTATTCCTCGCAGGCCTTCGCGCCGCACTTCCCGCATACGGTGCGCACGGCTGAGACCAAGCAGTGCACCGATTGCCACCTGAGCCAGGCGGACGACAACAACGCGGTCATGGCGCAGCTGTTGCTGCTCGGTACCAACTACGTCAACTTCGTCGGCATGAACGCGTGGTTCGGGCTGGACGGCGGGTTCGAGGCCGTGCGCGTGACCGAATGGGACGAGCCGCAGGCGGTGATCGGCAGCTATCTCCAGCGTTATGCCTACCCCGATTTCTACAGGCAACATGTCGAGAAGAACGGCCGCGAGCTCAAGAATTGGACGCGCGGAGGCATGTTCGCCAGGGATCTTGGCGGGGAGACCACGGGCCGCGAAGAATTCGTGAACATCACGAAGGGCACCTCGGATGCGGTGCGCTGCCTGCAGATGCGCGGCGAATACATGTTCGTGGCCGAAGGCAAGGGCGGCTTTCGCGCCTATGATATCGCCGCGATCGGCGACAAGGGCTTCTCCGAACGCATCGTGACCGCGCCGTTCTCGCCTCTCGGCCACGATACCCATGTGGACACGGCCAACGCCACCTGCATGGCACTGCCCACCAACCAGGCCATCGCGCCCACGCGCAACACACCCGAAATGCGTGCCGCCAATCAGGAGCAGCCGTTCTCGCCGGTCTATCACTATGCCTTCGTGACCGATGCGGTGGAGGGGCTGATCGCGGTCAATGTCGACACGCTGGCCGACGGCGAGTTCCGCAACAACTTCTTCCGACGCGCGCTGACCTTCAATCCGGGCGGCGTACTGACGCGCGCGCGGCACATCACGCTGGCGGGCGATTATGCCTATGTGCTGACGGACAAGGCGCTGGTCACGATCCACCTGACCAAGCCGTGGTCGCCAGCCGCCCCTTGCGAAGTCTCCGACAGGAAGGGCGGTGAGACCTGCCTCGAACCACAGATCACCTCGGTCGTGCCCTTGCGCGATCCGCGCGCGACGGCGGTGCAGTTCCGCTACCTCTGGGTCACGACCGCGAACGGTCTCGAACTTCTGGACGTGACCAATCTCGCCAAGCCGCAAGCCGTGCCCTCGGCCACCGTGCCGCTCACCGATGCGCGCCGGGTCTATCTCAGCCGGACATATGCCTATGTCGCAGCCAAGGCGCAGGGGCTGGTCATCGTCGATGTCACCGCGCCGACGCGCCCTGCGATTTATCAGGCCTATACGGCGGATGGGGCGCTCAATGATGCGGAGGACGTGATCGTGGCCTCCACCAACGCCTCGCTGTTCGCCTATGTGGCGGATGGCCGCAACGGGATGAAGGTCCTCCAACTGACTTCACCCTCCAGCCAGCCTAACTTCTATGGCTTCTCGCCCGAACCCAGGCCCGAACTGATCGCCTGGGCGCGCACGCCAAGCCCTGCGCTCGCGCTCTCCAAGGGCCTCGACCGCGACCGCGGGGTGGACGAGACCGGTGGCCAGATGGCAGTGTTCGGCCGCCTCGGCTCGCGCCCGTTCAACCGGCAGGAAATGGAAGCGCTGTTCCTGAACAAGGCGGGCGAGCCGTTCCGGGTGAGCAATGCACTGGACATGAGCCAGTGGTTGGGGGCGAAGACAGCGCCGCAACTGATGGCGGTGCGGCCTTGAAAACCTTGTTCTCTCCCGTTCAAGGGAGAGACGAAGGCTTGGCGCGAAGCGTCTAGCCGAAGTTGTGAGGGGCGCAGCGCGGCGTTTGCTCCCCTCTCGCGGGCCATCTCCCCTGAAGGAGAGAGGGCTTGGCTTCCAGCTTCATCCTGCAGCAGCATAAGCGCCGCTGTCATCGTGGGCTCGGGTAGCAGCACCTGATCCAGTCGCGAAACGGCGGCATCGGCCACCAGCGTGCGCGGGATTTCGAACTCGTGCTCGGACCGCTGCGCGAACAGCTTTTCGGCCTCGTCGCAGGCCTCCCAGCCCTCGTAGTGCAGCGCGATGGTATGGCGGGTACCGGCGAAGGTCACGCTGGCCGAGGGGCGCTCGGTGTGGCTCATCAGCTTTGCGCTAGAGCCGGCAAGTGGGGTCACGGCGTGCAGCATCCGCTCTGCGGGGTGATGCCCATGCAGGGCGCCTTTTCTCGTCTCGGGAAGCGATTTGCGTTCGAAAGGCGCGATACTGCAGAACTGGTCGGGGAAAAGACGATCAAATCAAATGGCTCGTGCTCCTCGATATGTTGATCAAATGGTCCACGCGCAAGGTCAGCGCGGGACGGGGTTCGCGGCCGCTGCGCAGATCATCGAAAAAGCGCGGATCGTGCGCGGCGAGACGGCCGAACTTGGTGCGCGGCATCTTCTTCTCGGCCAGGAATCTTTCGACCGTTCTGATCAGCATGGCGGCGTGTCTCCGGAATGACCCGGGAAAGGATTTTTCCTATTCAGCTGCAGAAATCCTACACATCTAGGATGGCTCCTTCGAATAGGCAGGAGCCGCATGGAATTCCGAATCAAGACGCAAGAAGGCGTAGATCCGACCCGCATGCGCCTGCTCGCGCTGGCATCTGAAAGGGGGGTCAGCCTAGCCGCGCTCTCCGCGCTCTCCGCGCTGATCGGGCGCAAGGGCACCTATCTCCAGCAGTTCGTGCGCAAGGGCAGCCCACGCAAGCTGGAGGAGACCGATCGCCGCACGCTCGCCGAACTCCCCGGCGTGGACGAGGCGGACTTGGGCGCACCAGCACGCGAGGCGGTGCTCAGCGTGGACGCAGGCGCAATCGGCATGGCGCCCGCCGTGGCTGCTGGGCGCGGTTCGCTCGATTGGGCTGATATCCCGCGCCTGCGGTTTGGCGCCTCAGCCGGCCCCGGCACGCTCGCCGCCGATTCTGCTGCGGTGGACCGGCTGCGCTTTTCCGCGCGCTGGCTGCGACAGCAGGGGCTTGAGCCGGGTATGCGCAGCGTGATCAAGGTTGAAGGCGATTCGATGGAGCCCACCTTGCGCGATGGCGACGAGATTCTGGTGGACCGCTCGCAGCGCCCCTTGCGCAGCGGGCTCCGCGTCATCCGGCTCGATGATGTTTTGCTGGTCAAACGGCTGGAGCCTGGCCCGGCAGGCATCCTGCGCGTGATCAGCTACAACCCGGCCTTTGCTCGCATGGAGCGGCCCATGGCCGAGGTCAGCGTGCTGGGGCGGGCCGTGTGGAAGGGTGGGCGGATTTAGGGGTACTTGCCTTGTGTCCGCATAAACGCCACCTTGCACGCATGACCGATACAGACCTCCCGCCCATGAAAGTGGCGATCATCCCCGTCACCCCGCTCCAGCAAAACTGCACCCTGGTGTGGTGCACCAAGACCATGCGCGGCGCGTTCATTGATGCTGGCGGGGATATCGAGCGGCTGCGCGCTGCCATCGACAAGTCCGGCGTGATCATCGAGAAGCTGCTCGTCACCCACGGCCATATCGATCACTGCGGCATCACCGGCGTGCTTGCCGCCGAACTCGGCGTGCCGATCGAAGGCCCGCACGAGGCGGACCGTTTCTGGATTTCGCGTCTCGACGAAGACGGCAAGCGCTGGGGCATTCGCGGCGAGGTGTTCGAACCGACCCGCTGGCTGGAAGACGGCGACACTGTCACCGTGGGTGAACTGGAGCTGGACGTCGTCCATTGCCCCGGTCACACCCCCGGCCACGTCGTGTTTGTTCACCAGCCCTCGCGCTTTGCCATCGTGGGCGACGTGCTGTTTCAGGGCTCGATCGGGCGCACCGACTTCCCGATGGGCAACCACGCCGATCTCATCGCCTCGATCACCGAGAAGCTGTGGCCGCTGGGCAACGACATCCTGTTTGTTCCAGGCCACGGGCCGAACAGCACCTTCGGCCGGGAACGACAGACCAACAGCTTCGTCAGCGACTATAACCTGGCGCAATAGGCTGCGCCGGTCAGGCCAGCGCGGTAATCACCGCCCAGATGCCAAGGCCCAGAAGGGTCAGCATGGTGATCAGCGTTCCCGCGATCCGGCCACCGCCGAAGGCGCCGCCATCCATGCCAAGGCCATGCGCCACGCGGCCGAGCATGAAGACCGCGGCCACAGCGCTGAGCGCCGTGCTGCCGCCGCGCGCCAGTTCGAGCGCGGCGATCAGCGCCAGCACGAACGGGGTGTTCTCGACGAAATTGGAATGCGCCCGCATGCGGGCGATCAGCTTTTCGTTGCCGCCGTCACCGATGGAAATCTTCTCGGAGGTTCGCACCATGCCGCAGCGCACGGAAAGCCAGATGTTGATGAGTGCAGCAGCAGCAGCGGCGCAAAGCGTTGTTGGCAAGATCATTTTAAGGCATTCCCCCTTGTGAAGGCTTGGTCTCTAGCCGCCGGGCGCTTGCAAAGCACCCAAAAATCCGTATATGCGCGCCTTCGCCTGCGATGGGCGATTCCAGCGTGTTACTGGATTCTTGGCAGGCTGCTCCGTAAGGGCTGCCCGCCGGGGGTTGTGCAGACGCCGGGTTTTCCCTATCGCGCTACCAACTTATCGCCTTCAAGATCAGGAACAGGTGCCGCAATGGCCGTCCCCAAAAGAAAGACCTCGCCATCACGCCGGGGAATGCGCCGCAGCCACGATGCCCTGAAGGCCGATGCCTTCCACGAGTGCTCCAACTGTGGTGAGCTGAAGCGCCCGCACATGCTGTGCGGTGCCTGCGGGCACTACAACGGCCGCGAGATCATCGCCGTCGGCCTCTGATTCCGGCTGAGGGGAGGAAGGCCGGATCATGAGCTTGCCGCGTATCGCCGTCGATGCGATGGGCGGTGATGTGGGCGTGCGCGTCATGATCGAGGGCGCGGCGCTTGCGCGCCGCCAGCACGATCAGTTCAAGTTCCTGCTGGTCGGCGATGAGACGGCGATCAAGACCGCACTCGAAGTGCACCCCAATCTGCGCGCCGCTTCCGAGATACTCCATGCGCCCGATGTCGTCTCCGGCGATGAAAAGCCGACGCAGGCTCTACGCCGCGCCCGCACCACGTCGATGGGCCTGGCGATCGAGGCGGTGAAAAGCGGGCAAGCCGGCGC
>CANEVG010000138.1 GCA_947442095.1 Sphingomonadaceae bacterium | reverse complement strand
CCTTTGCGGACGCGACCAGCGCGGTCTTCGCTTACGATATTCCCTGGGCCAAGATCGATGTCGCCACCTTCTCCTGGCAGAAAGTGCTGGGCGGCGAGGGCGGCCACGGCGTGATCATCCTCGGTCCCCGCGCGGTCGAACGGCTCGAAACCTACACGCCCTCGTGGCCGCTGCCGAAGGTGTTCCGCCTCGTTTCCAAGGGCAAGCTCACTGAGGGCGTATTCAAGGGTGAGACGATCAACACTCCCTCGATGCTTGCGGTGGAAGACGCGATCTTCGCGCTCGAATGGGCCAAGTCCATCGGCGGGCTCGAAGGCCTCGAGGCCCGCTGCGTGGCCAATGCCGCCGCGCTCAACACGCTGGTTCAGGAGCGCAGCTGGCTCGGCCACCTCGCGGCCGATCCCGCTTCCCGCTCGATGACCTCGGTGTGCCTTACCGTGGAAGGCGCTGACGAGGCGTTGATCAAGGCGTTTGCGGGCCTGCTCGAAAAGGCCGGCGCGGCCTATGACATCGCCGGATACCGCGACGCCCCGCCGGGACTGCGCATCTGGTGCGGCGCGACGGTGGATGCCGCCGATATCGCTGATCTTGGCCCGTGGCTCGATTGGGCCTGGGCTGAAGTCAGGGCGACTGCCTGAGCCTCAATAGCCCTCTCCCCTTGAGGGGAGAGGTTTGGGAGAGGGGCATGAGCGCCAACCTCCCCAATTTTTTCTATTCATCATAGGGCCGGACGAGACAATTCACCTCTCCCCGGCCCTCTCCCCTGAAGGGGAGAGGGAGATCAATATGACCAAGCCCCGCGTACTTATTTCCGATAAGATGGACCCCAACGCCGCGCGCATTTTTGCCGAAAGCGGCTGCGACGTCGATGTGATCACTGGCGAAACCCCGGAAGAGCTGATCGCCCGCGTCGGCGATTATGATGGCCTCGCCATCCGCTCCTCGACCAAGGTAACCAAGGCGATCCTCGATGCCGCAACGAACCTGAAGGTAATCGGCCGTGCCGGCATCGGCGTTGACAACGTCGACATTCCTTACGCCTCCAGCAAGGGCGTGGTGGTGATGAACACACCGTTCGGCAACTCCATTACCACGGCCGAACATGCTATCGCGATGATGTTCGCGCTCGCCCGGCAGCTGCCTGAAGCCAATGCGCAGACGCAAGCCGGGCTGTGGCCGAAGAACGGCTTCATGGGCGTGGAAGTGACGAGCAAGACGCTCGGCCTGATCGGCGCGGGCAATATCGGCTCGATCGTCGCCAGCCGCGCGCAGGGCCTCAAGATGAAGGTTGTTGCATACGATCCGTTCCTGACGCCTGAGCGCGCCATCGAAATGGGCGTCGAAAAGGCGGATCTCGACACGCTGCTGGCCAAGGCGGATTTCATCACGCTGCACACCCCGCTCACCAGCGAAACGAAGAACATCCTCAGCCGCGAAAACCTCGCCAAGACAAAGAAGGGCGTGCGCATCATCAACTGCGCGCGCGGCGGGCTGATCGACGAGGCCGCGCTCAAGGACCTGCTCGACAGCGGCCATATCGCCGGTGCCGCGCTCGATGTGTTCGAGACCGAGCCCGCCAAGGTCTCGCCGCTGTTCGGCACGCCGAACTTCATCTGCACCCCACATCTGGGCGCGAGCACCACGGAAGCGCAGGTCAATGTCGCGCTGCAAGTGGCCGAACAGATGGCCGAATTCCTCACCACCGGCGGCGTGACCAACGCGCTCAACATGCCCTCGCTCTCGGCCGAAGAAGCGCCCAAGCTCAAGCCCTACATGGCGCTCGCCGAACGCCTCGGCAGCCTCGTGGGCCAGCTGGCGCACGACAACCTCACCAAGATCAATATCGAAGTGGAAGGCGCCGCCGCGCAGCTCAACCAGAAGCCGATCACCGGCGCAGTACTGGCGGGGCTGATGAAGCAGTATTCGCAGACCGTGAACATGGTCAACGCACCGTTTCTCGCCAAGGAGCGCGGGCTCGATGTGCGCGAAGTGCGGCACGACCGTGAGGGCTATTACCACACGCTCGTGCGCGTCACCGTCAGCACGGCGCAAGGGGATCGCTCGGTTGCAGGCACGCTGTTTGCCAACGGCCAGCCGCGTCTGGTCGAGATCTTCGGCATCAGCATCGAGGCCGATCTCGACGGCGATATGCTCTACATTTCCAACAACGACGCGCCGGGCTTCATCGGCTCGATCGGCACCGTGCTGGGCAAGGCCGGGATCAACATCGGCACCTTCCACCTCGGTCGCCGCGAAGCAGGCGGGGAAGCGGTGTTGCTGCTCTCGGTCGATAGCCCGGTGCCCGAGGACGTGCTGGCGCAGGCGCGGCTGGTCCCCGGCGTGCGTACGGTGCGCGCACTGAAGTTCTGAGTGCAAGTCGGCGGGCGGATCGAATGGGGACAGTCCCTATTCGATCCGCCAGTGTACTTTTTGGCACTGACCCCGTTGGCGTTTGACGCCGCCGCCAATCGCCCATAGCCTCAATCCCAGAGGGACCATTCCCACGGGAGACACCACCATGCGCAAACTTCTTCTGGCTGCTGCCACGCTCGCCTTCTCGGTCACCCCAGCACTCGCCAACGACAACGCCATGATTCAGGGCCTGGACGACGCGCTGGCCGCCGCGTTCAACAAGGGTGATGGCGCGGCAGTCGGTGCTATGTATGCGCCCGATGCCACACTGCTGCCGGGCGACAACAAACTCTACAAAGGCGCGGACATCACCGCGTTCTGGATCGGCGCAACCAAGGCGCTCACCAACCTCAAGCTGATCGTGCTCGAAACCGAGCGCCTCTCCCCCACCTACATCCGCGAAATCTCGCGCGTGCAGTTCGACACCAAGGGCGACCAGCCGGTCCACGCCGATGTGACCGCCGTCGTCGTCTACAAGCTGGTCGACGGCAAGTGGATGCTCTGGACCGATATCTTCCACTGATCCCTTGAGAGCCCTCTCCCCCGCTCATCCTGAGCTTGTCGAAGGGGAAGGGAGAGGGCCTGCGAGAGGGGAAAAGGCGCAGTCTGAAATGCCCGAAACAAGTACGTACGACGCCGTCATCATCGGTGCCGGAGTCATCGGCTGTGCCATCGCGCTCGATCTCGCGCGGCGCGGCTTCCGCACCCTCAATGTGGATCGCGGCCCCGCACCGGGACACGGCTCCACATCCTGGTCGGCGGCGATCATCCGGCCCTATTATTCGACCATCGACGGCACCGCGCTCGCGTTCGAAGCGCACTTCGCATGGCAGAACTGGACGGAATACCTCGGATTTAACCCCGATTCCCAGCTGCACTACAACGAATGCGGCTGCCTCGTCCTCGAGGCGACAGAAAATCGCCAACTGACGGGCACGCGGTCTATCATGCGCGAGGTCGGCGTGCCCTTCACGGATGTTGCGGCAAGCGACCTCCTCGAATGGCTTCCCGGCGCGGACCTGCGCCAATTCAGTCCGGCGCGCCGGATAGATGATCCCCAGTTTGGTGAAACTTCCGGCTCCCCCATCACGGGCGCAATGTTCTGTCCCACGGGCGGCTATATCAGCGATCCCCAACTGGCGACCGCTCAGATCGCGCAAGCCGTGGAGCACGCCGGCGGCCATTTCCGGTTCCATGACACTGTTCTTGCCATCCACCAGTCCGCGGGCAAAGTCACCGGCCTGTTCTGCGACAAGAGCGGTATGATCCACACGCCGATTGTCATCAACGCCGCGGGCCCCGCCTCCCGCTGGGTGAATGACATGGCCGGTGCGCACAAGCCGGACCATATCAGCACCCGCCCGCTGCGGCAGGAAGTGGCCTACGTCCCCATGCCGCAGACCCCGCAAGGGCCCGGCCTGCGGTTCGTCCTGACCGATGCCGACTGCGGCATCTACATGCGCCCGGAGCAATCGGGCCACCTGCTGATCGGATCGCTCGAACCGGCCTGCGATCACCTTGAATATCTCGATACAGAAGACTTCGAGGTGAGCCTCACCGAGCAATGGACCAATCAGGTCTGGCGTGCCGCCCTGCGCTTTCCGGACCTCGGGATTCCGAACACGGCAAAGGGGTTTGCGGCGCTCTATGACGTCAGCGAGGACTGGATTCCGGTCTACGACAAGAGCGACATCGACGGCTATTTCACCGCTGTGGGAACCAGCGGAAACCAGTTCAAGAACGCGCCGCTTGTCGGCGGGCTGATGGGCCATCTGATCGAGTCTGTGCTGAACGGTGCCGACCACGACCGGTCACCCATGCAGTTCCGCTTGCCGGCGACGGGCAGGGACGTAGGACTGGGTGCGTTCTCGCGGCTCAGGCCCATAAATCGTGCGAGCAGCTTTTCCGTGCTGGGGTAACGGCAGACGTTTTCCTGCGCAGGCGTCCGCCATCCCCCGCACCCGCCCCGCGCAATTGGGGTTCGAATTTTGCGCGCGGTCGTCTAGGACCGCTTTGCCATGACTGAACCGAACGCTGATCTGCTGCCCGAGGGCCTCGAAGACCGCCTGCCGCGCGATGCGGCCGCGACAACGCGTGTGATGCGCTCTATTCAGGATGTGATGCATGGCCACGGCTATGACCGCGTGCTGCCGCCTATGATCGAGTTCGAGAAAAGCCTCGCCAGCCGGATGGACGGAATCAACCAGCGGCGCATGTTCCGCTTTGTCGATCCCGCCAGCCTCAGGATGATGGCGCTGCGCAGCGATCACACGCCGCAGATCGGTCGTATTGCCGAGACACGCCTCGCTGCCGCCCCGCGCCCGCTTCGGCTGTGCTATGCCGGGCAAGTGCTGACGATCAAGGGCGACGGGCTGGACCCGGCGCGCGAGCGGTTGCAGTGCGGGGCGGAGCTGATCGGCGCGGACAATGTCGCCGCGGCCTGCGAGATCGTCTCCATCGCGATCGAGGCGCTGCAGGCTGGGGGCGCGCACGGCGTCAGCGTTGATTTCACGCTGCCCGATCTGGTCGATACGCTGGCAACCAAGGCGTTTCCGCTGGAGCCGCAGCAGATCGAGGCCGTGCGCCGCGAACTGGATACCAAGGACGCGGGCGGCCTCGTCGATGCGGGCGGGGAGGCTTATGTGCCGCTGCTTTATGCGACCGGCGATTTCGGCACCGCGATTGAAAAGCTGTCAGCCATCGATGCGGGCGGCGCGCTCGCCAGCCGCATCACCGCGCTGCGCGAAATCGCCGCGACGCTGGGCGGCACCGCGCGCCTCACGCTCGATCCTTCGGAGCGCCACGGCTTCGAATACCAGTCATGGCTGGGCTTCACGCTCTATGCCGAAGGCGTGCGCGGTGCTTTGGGGCGCGGCGGCACGTATCGGATTGCGGGTTCGGGGGAAGGTGAAGCCGCGACCGGTTTCTCACTCTATCCCGATGCTTTGATTGCCCTTATCGCCGGCACTGAGCAGCCGCAGGACTGCGTGTTCCTGCCGCTCGGCCACGACCGCGAGACCGCCGCGCGGCTGCGCAGCATCGGCTGGCGCACTGTGGCAGCGCTGGGCGCAAGCGATAGCGCCGCCGCGCTCGGCTACACGCATGTGCTTGAGGGCGGCGATCCAGTCCGGCTTTAGGGCTTCACCACTTCCCCATCCTCCTTGGTGAAGCTTGCCGGCTGCTTGTCCAGCAGTGGCAGCACCAGTTCCGAAGGCCGGCACAGCTTCGTGCCCAGTGGGGTTACGACAATCGGCCGGTTTACCAGAATCGGATGTTCCAGCATTGCAGCCAGAATCGCCTCGTCGCTCGCGGCGGGACCGGTGAGGCCGAGTTCCTCTGCCGGGGAGCCCTTGGTGCGCAGGATGTCACGCGCGGTGCCGGCCATGTCGGTGACGATCTGCGCGAGTTGTGGGCGCGTCCAGCCTGCCTTCACGTATTCGACGACCTCGGGTGCGTAGCCGGCCGCTTCGATCATCGCGAGCGTATTGCGCGAAGTACCGCACTTGGGGTTGTGATAGATCGTGATGGGGAATGCCTGGGTCATGAAGGCTCCTTTGCCATACTGCTGCACCATTGCAATGGCGTGCTTCGCCTTGCTCTCACCGCCGCACTCCCCTAACGCGCCAGCCGACTTTGAACTGCAACAGAAAGAGCGTGCAGCGTGGCCAACGTGACCGTGATCGGTGCCCAGTGGGGCGATGAGGGCAAAGGCAAGATCGTCGACTGGCTCGCCAGCCGCGCCGATGTCGTGGTGCGCTTTCAGGGCGGGCACAATGCCGGCCATACGCTGGTAGTCGGCGATCAGGTCTACAAGCTCAGCCTGCTGCCTTCCGGCATCGTGACGGGCACGCTATCGATCATCGGCAATGGCGTAGTGCTCGATCCTTGGGCCTTGAAGGCGGAGATCGAGAAGCTGACCGCGCAAGGCGTGATGATCAACGACGAGAACTTTGCGCTGGCCGACAATTGCCCTCTAATTCTGCCGCTGCACCGCGATCTCGATGGCCTGCGTGAGGCTGCTGCCGGTTCGGGCAAGATCGGTACCACCGGGCGCGGCATCGGCCCGGCTTATGAAGACAAGGTCGGCCGCCGCGCGATCCGCGTGTGCGATCTGGCGCATCTTGACGCGATGGATGCGCAGCTTGGCCGCCTCTGCGCGCACCACGATGCCTTGCGCGCCGGTTTCGGCCAGCCGCCAGTGGACCGCGCTGCGCTGCTGGAAGAGCTGCGCGAGATCGCACCGTTCGTGCTGCAGTTCGCCCAGCCGGTGTGGAAGCGCCTGAAAAAGGTGCGCAAGGCGGGTGCGCGAATCCTGTTCGAAGGCGCGCAGGGTGTGCTGCTCGATGTCGATCACGGCACCTATCCGTTCGTCACCTCGTCAAACACTGTCTCGGGCACGGCGGCTTCTGGTTCTGGCCTTGGCCCCAATTCCACTGGCTTCGTGCTCGGCATCGTCAAGGCTTACACCACGCGCGTCGGCTCCGGTCCGTTCCCGACCGAGCTGGAAGATGAGATCGGCCAGAAGCTGGGCGAACGCGGCCACGAGTTCGGCACCGTCACGGGCCGCAAGCGTCGCTGCGGATGGTTCGATGCGGTGCTGGTGCGCCAGTCCTGCGCCATTTCCGGCGTAACGGGCATTGCGCTTACCAAGCTCGATGTGCTCGACGGGTTCGACAAGGTGAAGATATGCACCGGCTATCGCCTCCGCGGAAAGGTGCTCGACTATTTCCCCAGCCATTCCGCCGATCAGGCCGAGGTCGAGCCGATCTACGAGGAAATGGACGGCTGGCAGGGCACGACCGCGGGCGCGCGTTCATGGGCCGATCTGCCCGCGCAGGCGATTAAGTATATCCAGCGTGTGCAGGAGCTTATCGAGACACCGGTCGCGCTGGTTTCCACCAGTCCGGAACGCGAGGACACGATCCTGGTGCGCGATCCGTTCGTGGATTGATTTTTTCCGCTAATGCGGAATGCGGCACCAGCCCGTTCCCCGTCCGCCCCCCACGAGAGTACCCTGAATGGGTGGCCCAAGTTTGAATAGGGGGGCGGGGAGCGGGGCTGGTGCCGCCTCTGTTTCAGCTAGGCGGAAACACTCCTAGAGTATCGTGGGATTGCCCTTGCCGGCGATATCCGAAATGCGCTGCAGCAGGGCATCGGCACCCCGGGCATAGGGATCAATCCGCAGCGTGACGCCATCGCCGAACGTGGCGACGAACCAGCCGGCTCCGTTTTCCTCAAGGCTCATGATCTCGGCGATCGGGCGCTCGACCTCGCCGCTGCCGGGTGCGCGGAACCGCACAGCGCCGCCCCGCCAGCTAATGGCCGCGCACACGATGCGGCGCATTTGCGCCAAGCTCAGCACCGCGCCTGCGGCAAAGAGCAGCGTGAGCCAGCCGAGGATCTGCATCTGTGTGGCCCCATCAGTGCGCGAAGAGCCTACGAAACGCACAACATAAGCCATCAGCGCGGCCAGCCCAGCGGACAGCACCAATCCGGTCCAGTGCATGGCGCCCGGGCGGATTTTCCCCCAGCCTGCCGTCGGCCTGCATCCGGTAGACGCCAGCCAGCCCAGTACGGCGCCCGCGGCGGCGCCGCTCGCACCGGCAAGGATCGGCCCCCAGAACGGACCGGGCATGGGCATGGCTTCAAGTGACATGGCATGATCATGGCAGGATCCGGTTGCGATTCCCTTGCCGCGATATCGGCTTATGCTGCCGGGATGGATCGCATGCTGATCATGGCCGTCGTGGTGCCCGGCTTCGTCACGGATCTCGGTGGCTCCAACCCGGCACAGCAGGCTCTGCGCCGGGTTGGCGCGGCAGAAGCGCGCGACATCGCGCTGGCCCGCGCGGGCAACCGCCTGCGCTAGCTCTCGGAAGAGGACCGGTTCGCACTCCTGCACCTGACCGAGCAGGTCGGCCAGGGTGTTGGCACTCAATTCTAGGCACCACAGGCTGCATGAGCCGCTATTCCGGCTGGCCTTTCGGCCTGCTTAGGAGGGTACACCCGTTGATCCTGAGTTTGCCCGAAGGAAGGCGGTGTAGGGGGGCATCGGCAAGGGGCAATGTTCGCACATGGCAGGGTGGTAGATCCCCAAGCCGCACCCGCTCAATCCTCGATCACGGCTTTGTCCCGCTCGGCCTGGCTACGCAGCGGTCGGGCCCTGAGGCTTGCGGCCAAGCCTGCAGCCTCT
>CANEVG010000137.1 GCA_947442095.1 Sphingomonadaceae bacterium | reverse complement strand
CGGGTTGTATGGCTGTAATGCTGCAGCATTGCTGAAGTTCAGATCAGCGATCCGACGAAAGGCGTATTGATACATCTGCGCATCGTTGACAATGATTTCGGTCTTCGCACCACCGACAATCGAACCTTGCTTAATGATCTGTACGATCTTTAACGCAACCTCGCTTTGGCCAGCGGAAGTGGGCAGAATCATTGCGTAGAATTTGAGGCCCTTGTTGGAAGACGAATCCGTGTCGCTGACTTTGTTGCGCTCACCGCTAATCTGACCAGTGGCTCGGTCTGCAACATCCAGCCTATATCCGGCCTCCTTGAAGACCCGGACCGTGCGGTCGAATGTTTCCTCAATGGGGAAGGCGTAGCCAAATCGTTGATAGTTACCGTCTAGACTGAAGAGCGACCTGTCTGGCTGAACGGGCCCGCCTGTTGCGCAGCCGGAAAGTGCTGGAACGAGGGAAAGGGCCCACAAGGAAAGAACCAGAAAACGCTTTTGCATGAGGACCATTCTTCTTCGCCCATATTTTTTATATTCCTAGCATTCCTGCCTTTTGGCACAAAACCGAGCGAATGCCTTTTCCACGCTTTCGCTGGAGCACTACCCGCTGACCTGACATAAGCCAGCCGGATAACCAGACGTTTCGCGATTGACTCACGGCCATTCTCACTGCGAGCCTGAAGCTTGACGGCCACATCACAAGCCTCTGAAATCAGAAGCTTGTAATGGCGGTTTGTCCTCCGAAAGCAGAGGCCACTGGTTCGAAACCAGTCGGGTGCACCATGTCTCGGCTCGCTCGCGCTGCTAAAGCGCTTTGCCCATGCGGATGAGCGGCACGGTCACGCCGCCCCGGGTGGCCGCGTCTACCGGCTCGATCTCGCTATAGCCGCAGGCGCGGTAGAGCGTTGCCCCCGTGAGCGTTGCCATGAGTTCCACTTTTCCGAAACCGGCGGCGCGGGCGGCGCTTTCGCACAAGTCTATGATCAGCCTACCGATGCCGCGGCGGGCGTGATCGGGATCAACATACATCGCACGGATCTTGGCCGGGTCGGCCCTGGGGTCGAGCGGCTGTGGCTCGCGCGCCACTATGCTCTGGTCTCCGCCGAACAGCGTTGCGCGCCAGCTCCAGCCGCCGCAGCCAACGACACGCCCTTCGCGCTCGATCACGAAGTAGGTCTGGTCCTTCAGCAGCTGGGTATCGATCCCCATGACCTGATGGCTGGCCTCGATCTGCGCCGGCGTGAGAAAGCCCTGCTGTAGTTGCTCCACTGCACGCGTCATCAGGGCGTGCAGCGAGGGCAGGTCCTCTTCTGTTGCCAGCCGATGCGTGAGGCCGTCCAAGTCAGTATCCGGCAACGCTGCCCACCGGCAGACGGGGATCGATCGCACCGTAGAGTTGGGCCTTGCCAATCTGGGGCTTGCCGATGGCCGGGCCGCCGACAAGGATTACCGCGATCTGGTTCCAGTAGTCCATCTGTTCCAGCATGTGCCCGCGCGCGGCGAGCAAGGCGCGGGTATCGAGGCTGAGCGCGTTGGGTTCGTGGAACAGCACATCGGGCATCCATTGCGCATGAATGCGCGGGGCATCGGTCGCCTCGGTCACGGTCATGCCGTGGTCGATCATGTTCAGCATGACCTGCAGCACGCCGGTGGGGATGTGGCTGCCGCCCGGGGTGCCGATCACCATGACCAGCTTGCCGTCTTTGGTGACGATGGTCGGCGTCATCGACGAGAGCGGGCGCTTACCCGGTGCGATTGCGTTGTTCACGCCTTCGACCAGGCCGTACATGTTGGGCTCGCCGGGCTTGGATGAGAAATCGTCCATCTCGTCGTTGAGCAGGATGCCAGTGCCTTCCGCCGTGACGCGCGCGCCGAACCAGTCGTTCAGCGTGTAAGTCAGCGAGGCCGCATTGCCAGCGGCATCGACGATGGAGAAATGCGTGGTGCTGGTGCCTTCATGGTTCATGCCCGGCATGCCGAGCGAGACCGAGGGCGTGGCCTTGTCCGCCGCGATCCCGGAGCGCAGCTGCGCCGCGTATTCGGGCGAGATGAACTTCGCAGCGTCGGTTTTCACGAAATCCGGATCGCCGAGATTGACGTTGCGGTCGTGATAGGCGCGGCGCAGCGCTTCGGTGAGGTAATGCACGCCTTTCGCCGAATGCCAGCCGAGCTCGCCCATCGGATAGGCGGAGAGGATGTTCAGCGTCTCGCAGATCACCACGCCGCCCGAACTGGGGAGCGGCGCGGAAATCACGTGATAGCCGCGGTAGTCACACTCGGTTGGTGCGCGCTCGACCGCTTTGTAGCTGGCAAAATCGGCCATGCTGAGGATGCCGCCACGGGCTTTGCTCGCTGCTACGATCTTCTGCGCAGCCTCGCCTTTGTAGAACGCATCGGCGCCGTGATCGGCGATCTGCTGGAGCATGCGGGCAAGATCTGCCTGAACCAGCCGGTGCCCCTTTTCCCAAGGCTTGTCGCCGTTCAGGAAGATCGCGGCGCTCGGCGCGTCCTTGGCGAAGTCCTCTGCTCCTTCGGCGAGGAAGGTGGCATCGCCCTGATCCATCACGAAGCCGTCACGCGCCAGCCTGATCGCGGCGGCCATCAGCTGCGCGCGGGGGCGAGTGCCGAACCTCTCGCGCGCCAGTTCCAGCCCCGCGACGGTTCCGGGCACGCCGACAGCCTTGTAGCCGCGCGTAGAGAGCAGCCGGATCACTTTGCCGGCCTTGTCGAGATACATCTTGGCCGTCGCGGCCTTGGGTGCGGTCTCGCGGAAATCGAGGAACGTCTGCCGGCCATCGGCGAGGCGCACGGTCATGAAGCCGCCGCCGCCGATATTGCCCGCCTCCGGAAAGGTTACGGCCAGCGCATAGGCCACGGCGATCGCGGCATCGACCGCATTGCCGCCCTGTTGCAACACTTCGACGCCCGCATCGCTCGCCAGCCGGTGTGCCGAGACGACCATGCCGTGTTCCGCGCCAACCGGCACGGGCGAGGCGGCCTGCAGGCTGCTGCTTGCGAGCGAGACGGCCGCAAGGAAAGTGAGAGCAGTCTTGCCGAAAGTCATGATCAACCCCCTTGCGCCATGCTCTGCCCCCACTGACCGCAAAAGAAAAGGGGCGGGGACGCCGAAACGTCCCCGCCCCCTACGCACTTGGCCAAAGTGCGGCCTATGCGGCCCTTATCAGTACTTCACGCTGGCGCGGACGTACCAGAAGCCGCCGTTGAAGCCGAAAGGCCCACCGTTGCGCGGATAGAGCTGGCCGTCTGCGGTGCTGTTGGTCACTGTGTAGATCGGGTTCGAGGTCGAAGCCTTGATCCGGTCCGGCTTGGTGTTGAAGATGTTGTTGCCGCCCACAGTCAGCTTGAAGTTGTCCATGAAGGTGTAGCTCACGTCCAAATCGGCCGTGACCTTCGCGCCGAACACCTGGTCCGGATAATCGCTCTCAACGCGCCATGAGCCGAAGTAGCGGCCAGCCGCACCGAAGGAGAAGTTGCCCATTGTCCAGTTGCCCTGGAGATTGAGACGGTGCTTCGGTGCCAGGTTCTCGGCGTCGACGCGCTGGGCGTTGCCGAGAGTGTCCGGATCGAACTTGGTCACCTTGTTGCGGTTGTGGTTGTAGGCCAGCGTAAGGTTCAGCTTCCCGCCGGCAAGATCGGTCCGGTAGCTGCCGACCACGTCGACGCCGCGAGTGCGGATGTCGAGCGAGTTGGTGAAGAACTGAACGTTGCCGCCCACGCCCACTGAGGCGAGTTCGGGCAGCGCAGCGATGTTGGCGGCAGACACCTCGAAGGCCTTCGAGATGAAGATGCGGTTGGTAACCTTGATCTGGTAAGCGTCAACCGTCAGCGTCAGATCGCTGGTCGGCTCGAACACGAAGCCGAAACCGAAGTTCCGCGATTTTTCAGGGCTCAGCGGCTTGGCGCCAAAGAACTGCGCGACATCGCTGGTCACCGGGAACGTGCCGACTTGCACCGCCTGCCCGGCAAGGAAGTTGGTGGTCAGCACTGCGGTGTTGTTCTGCCCTGGCGTCGGTGCGTGGAAGCCGGTGCCGACCGTGCCGCGCAGCGCGAACTCGTCCGTCACGTGGTAGATCGCGTTGAGCTTGCCGACAACCGCACCGCCGAACGAATCGTAGTGTTCGTAGCGGCCGGCAATGCCCATCGTGAGCTGCTTGGTCACGTCGGCTTCAGCGCCGACATAGACGCCGTAGCTGTTCTGGTGGCTGGTCCCGGCATATTTGGGTGACGTGCCGCCATAGCCGCTGGCGGCAGGAGCGAAGGAGCGAGTCGACGTTCCTGTCGCAGCAAACACGCCCGGTGCGGTCTGCGTGTAAAGCGGGTTTGCCGTTGCATAAGCGCCAGCGCCGTAAGACTGGAAATCGCCCTCGGTCGCGGTGTAGCTCTCGCGGCGAAATTCAGCGCCGCCCGACAGCGTGATCGGGCTGGCAAGGCCAGCTTCGAGCGCATAGGTCATGTCGAGGTTGGCGTCGAATTCTTTCTGGATCAGCTTGCCGAACTCGAAGCTCGTCTGCGAAGCCTTGCCGAACGACGGGCTGATCGAGTTGGTCATCGACAGATCAAGCGAGTTGCGGCTGAGCGAGGCCGAAAGATCGTAGGTGAAGCCGCCGGCGGTATTCCCCTTCCAGCCAAGCGTACCATAGACCTGATCGGTCTTGCCGATGAAGATCGGGGTGAAACCGCCCGGATAGATCGAGCTCAGATTGAAGACGTTGCTGTCCTGGACATAGCCGCCTGCGGGGCAGGTCGGGTTACCGGCAGGGCACTGCGTCAGATAATAGGGTGCCTGGAACGCGCCATTGCCGCCGAGGTTGCCGGTCTTGAGCGTGCCGCTACCATCATTGAATTCGAACGGACGGCTGCCAACGACCGAGGAGCGGTAGTTGAAGCTCTGCTCGGCCCGGCTGTGCGCGAGGTTGCCGAAGGCGTAGATCTTGGTGTTGTCGGTCACCTCATAGGCAGCGTTCACCACCACCTTGTAACCTTCGCTGGGCGAGTTGCCCCAAATCTGCGCCGGCAGCGGCGCGAACGGGATCGTGTTGGCAAGCGAGGGGTTTTCCTCGGCGAACTTCACCGCGAGCGGGCGCGTGACGCCGCGGCTCGTGCGGCCGTCGTTGTTGTACTCGGCCGAGACGTTGATGAAGCCGCGGTCGGACCTCAGTCCGGCGTTGCCAGCAACCTGATAGCTCTCACCGTCACCGGCATAGAACTGCCCGTAGCGACCGACCAGTTCGAAGCCGCCGTTGTCGCGAATGCCGTAGTTCAGCACGCCCGCGATGGCGTCCGAACCATACTGGGCCGTCGCGCCGTCGCGCAGCACTTCGAGGCTCTTGATCGCGATGGCGGGAATGGCAGAAATGTCGGGGCCTTGCGAACCGAACGACAGGCCGGTGTCGCCGCCGTTGTAAACCTGCACGAGGGCCGAGCGGTTGTAGCGCTTGCCATTGAGCATGACGAGCAGCTGGTCACCCGGCAGGCCGCGCAGCGAAGGCGCGCGCACGAAGGTCGAAGCGTCCGAGATCGAGTTTTGGCCGACGAAGAACGACGGCACGAGGTTGCGCACCGAGTCCAGCAGGTTGGCGGTGGGCTGCATGCTGAGGTCTGCGGCGCTGATCACATCGATCGGCGAGGCGGAATCGGCCACGGTGCGGTCGGTACGGCGCGTGCCGATGACGACGATGTTTTCCTCGGGCGCGCTGTCAGCCTGGGCAGCGGTGTCCTGCGCAAGCGCGGCTTCCGGCGCGAGAAGAGCGATGAGCGCAGTGGTCGAGGCCAGCAGTGCGCCGCGAATGGCAAGGTTGCGAACTGTTCGCATGAATATTTCCCCTGAAGTGGGCGGCCGAACTTTTTACCGGCTGCGTCCCGTGGTAATTGCTGCCCCCTATTCGCTGATATCGATAATGGAAATGGCCTGTGTAGCCGTTTTGGTCTCAGCCGTGACGAAACATTTCCACATGTGACATTTTTGCTATTGCTATAGTTGCGGTAACGATGCCGGCAATCAGGTGCCGGTTCCCAATAGTGAACCGTCTGCACCAGCTTTATTCCGCAAGATTGCGGATCGTCCGGTATCTCAAGGGTTCCGACGTTAGACCGGATCGAGAAGCTGGAGGGCTCCGACCGGCTCCACTGCAGGGCCCCGCAGTCCGAAGGCCCCCGTGCGCATCGTTTCCGGGCGTTATGGTCGCAGCCCCCGTGCCTTAAGGGGCAGGGTGACGGCGCGCGGCCAGTTTCCCGCTTCAGCGCTCGGTGATGGTCCGGTCCATCGGAGCGAGTTTTGCCAGCAAGCGGTTCTGTGCCGGAAACGGCACACCTGCTTCGCGCATCGCCTGCTGCAGATGCTCGACCAAAGCGTTGAGATCGGCGCGGGTTGTGCCTAGGCTCTTGTGAGCCACCTTCATCTCGCGGCCCGAATAGTGGCACCCGGCGCTGAGGATAAAGCACACCTGCTCGAACAGCGTGCGGCGCAGGCGCACCATGTCATGTTCGGCAAAGATCGCCTCGATCCGGGGATCGAGCAGGCTGAAGTCGAGCGCGCGATCGGTGATCTTGCGGATCCCTGCCTGACCGCCGAACGCGCGCGCCATGGTTTCGCCTTTGAACGGTGCAGCTCCGGCATTGGCATCGCTTTGCGGATAGGGATCGAGCGGAATCTCGCCCGTGACTGGATCACGCTCCTTCCGCACGACACCGAATTCCCTGTCCCAATCGACTGGCGCGGTTTCTTCGACAGGTGCAGCCTGCGGTTCGGGCAGGGTGGCCAGCGGTGCGGCGGCCAGCAGGAGCGACAGGAGAAGCGGCATCGGCAAGGCCTTTCAATGCGCCAGTTGGAGCGAGAGCAGCCCGCCGCGCTGGTGCGCGAAGGTCGCCACCGAGCCAACATCGACATAGGCGGCGGTCAGGGTCACACGCCGACTGATCGCCCATGCGGCGAACAGGTCCTTCGCGTCGCTTTCGCATGCGAAAGCGAGATTGTCAGGCCGGGTACGCCACTCGCCGCCGACCAGCAGCCGGGGGCTGAGCATCAAGCCAAGCGAGCCTTCGAATTGCATGCTGCGCCGGGCGTTCTTGTCTCCGCCGAAGCCGAGCAGGCCGAACTGGTTGGCTTTGGTGAAACGCACCGTGGCGCTCGCGAGTATGCTGGCGCCGAGAAACAGCTTGGTGGCGCTCAGGGTGAAATCGGTGCCGACCGATTGCCGTGCGCCAACGGCGCGCACCAAGCCGCCATCGAGGCCCCGTTTGTGCTCCGCGCCCACGCTGATTTGCGGCAGCAGCGCGGGGCCATAAACGAGATCGCCCGCCAGCCGCACTTTGGCCGAAAAGATGTCCTGATTGAACTGGAAACCCCGCCCAAGCCCAAGCGCAGCACCGGCCTGACGTGTGTTGAAGTTCTGCCGGGCATAGGCAAGCTCCACCCGGTCATGAATACCGATGGCCAGTCCGTGGGTGTCGAGCCGGAAATCGGGCAGTTCGAGGCCGGTCACATGCGCCGAAACGCCTACCGCGCGCCCGGTGCCCATGCCCGAAATCGTGGCCCAGGTGGCAAGGCCGCCGCCGCCGCTGCCCTCGATCGTGGTCACGCCGTTCGTCAGGATCAGCTTCCCGCTATCGAATGTGATCGCCTGGCGCGCCGCGCAGGGGGAGGTGCTGGCCAGCACGGCGAGCGAACAGACCATTAGGGCGCGGTTTCGGCGTTTCATCACAGCTGCGGGTTAACCAACTGTACCTTGCAGATTGGTAAAGCCGGCCCAGCGGGATGATTGACTATATTTTAGGGGAAAGATGCCAAATCACTGGCATGTTCAAGGCTTTCCTGAAACGGCTGACGCCCGCGCTCGCCTGCCTGCCTGCCTGTCTGCTTGGCGCGTCGGTCAGTGTCTCGGCAGCCGGACCGCAGCAGGCCGCCATCCAGATTTTCGATCAGCGCGGCCTCCCGGTCGAAGGCGCGGTGATCGAGATCGCGCTGCCTGCAGGCAGCACGCGGACGCCAGCTTTCCCATGGCGCAATGCGATGGCCCAGCGCAACCAGACATTCGTACCCGGTACGCTGATCGTGCCCCAAGGCGCCAATGTCGCGTTCCCGAATCTCGATATCGTGCGCCATAGCATCTACAGCTTTTCCAAGGCCGCGCGGTTCCAGATCGATCTCTATGGCCGCGATCAGACGCGCAGCCAGCGCTTTCCGATTGCGGGCACAGTCGCGCTCGGTTGCAATATCCACGACAAGATGCGCGGGTACATCCGCGTTGTCGCCACGCCCTACGCTGCCGCGAGCGACCTCAACGGGCGCGGGCAGATCGAAGGGCTGGCCGCGGGCACGTATCAGGCCACGATCTGGCACCCGCGCCTGCGCAGCGCGAACGGCGAGGTTGTGCAGACCATAACTATCGCCGCGAACGCGCCCGCGCGCCTCTCCATCGCGCTGCGCTGAGCTCATGGTGCGCGTCTTCCTCATTCGGCTTTGGCCCCGGCTTTGGCAACTCGCCCGCCCACGCACGCTCCGCGCGCGCGTCACCGTGCTGCTTGTAGCGCTGCTTGCGGGGGTCATGGCCGTCTCGGTGCTGGTGGCTGGAAGCGGGATCAGCCTGTTTGCGCGCCGCGTGGCCGAACGCGACATGGCGGCCAATGCG
>CANEVG010000136.1 GCA_947442095.1 Sphingomonadaceae bacterium | reverse complement strand
TATCACCGCGCGCAATCAGGCCATCGGCGTTTCGGTATCGGGCGCGCTGCAGCTGATCTGGCTGATCTGGGCCTGCCGCAAGGCCGGGGTGAGCCTGCGCCTCAGGCTGCCGCGCTTCGATGCCGACGTGAAGCGGCTCCTCGCGGTTATCTGGCCGGCAGCGGCAGGGGCCGGTGCGGTGCAGATCAACCTTGTCGTCTCGACCGCGCTGGCTGCCTCGCTCCTCGCGCACGGCTCGGTCACTTATATTTACATGGCAGACCGGCTGAACCAGCTGCCGCTCGGCCTCATCGGCATCGGCCTTGGCACTGTGCTGCTCCCCACGATTTCGCGCCAGCTTGGCGGGGGGGACGATGCGGGCGCTATGGAAACGCAGAACCGGGGTCTTGAACTGGCGCTGCTGCTGACCTTGCCTGCCACGCTCGCGCTGGTCCTATGCGGTGAACCGATCGCCGCTGCCCTGTTTGGCTATGGCCGCTTCACTCCGGCCGACACCCACGCCACGGCGCAGGCCCTTGCCGCGTTCTCGATCGGACTGCCGAGCTACATTCTCGTCAAGGTGCTCACCCCCGGGTATTATGCGCGGCAGGATACCGTCACGCCGGTGCGCTACGCCACGATCTCGATGGCAGTGAACCTGGGCCTGAACCTCGCGCTGATCGTGCCGCTCCAGCATGTCGGCCCGCCGCTGGCGACCGCGATTGCCTCCACCGTTAACGTGGTGATGCTCTACCGCACGCTCGCGGCGCGCGGGCATTTTACGCTGGATGCGCGCCTCAAGCGGCGCGCTCCCCGTCTCGCGCTGGCGGCGCTGGCGATGGGGGCGGTGCTGTGGGCAGGGCAAGGACAGCTCATGCCTTATGTCCACGGCACCTGGTTTGTGCGTTTTCTCACCCTCAGCGTGCTGGTTTCAGCGGGCGGGCTGGTCTATGCGCTCAGCGCCATCCTGCTAGGCGCGTTCTCGCGGGATGACCTGAAATTGCTCCTGCGGCGCAAGCGCAAGCCAACCCAATCCTAACTCAGAGTAGCTCGACCCATGCGTATCGTCTCCGGCATCCAGCCCACCGGCAACCTACACCTTGGCAACTACCTCGGCGCGATCCGGAACTGGGTGCGGATGCAGGATGAATGGACCGCACAGGGGCACGATTGCCTCTATTTTCTGGCTGATCTGCACGCGATCTCGATGCCGCATGTACCGGCAGATCTCACCGCCAACACGCGCGAGATGGTGGCGGCGCTGGTGGCTTGCGGGATCGATCCCGAGCGCTCGATCCTGTTCAACCAGACCCAGGTTCCCGCGCACGCCGAGCTGCAATGGCTGCTGATGGGCACCGCGCGCATGGGCTGGCTGAACCGCATGACGCAGTGGAAGGACAAGGCGGGCAAGAACCGCGAGGGTGCCAGTGTCGCGCTGTTCACGTATCCGGTGCTGCAGGCGGCGGACGTGCTGCTCTATCAGGCCACGCATGTGCCTGTGGGAGAAGACCAGAAGCAGCACCTCGAACTCGCGCGCGACATCGCGCAGAAGTTCAACAACGATTTCGCATCTGAAGATGCGCCGGTGTTCACGCTGCCCGAGCCGACCATCCCGCCTGAAGCCGCCCGGATCATGAGCCTGCGCGATGGCGGCGCAAAGATGTCGAAGTCCGACCCATCTGACATGAGCCGCATCAACCTGACCGACGATGCCGATGCGATCATGCAGAAGGTGCGCAAGGCCAAGACCGACCCCGAGCCGCTGCCCGGCCACGCCGACGGCCTGAAGGAGCGGCCCGAGGCGGCCAATCTGGTGGGCATCTACGCCGCTATGGCAGGCTGCAGCGTGGCCGATGTGCTGGCGCAGTTCGAAGGCCAGGGCTTCGGCGCGTTCAAGCCGGCGCTGGGCGAGTTGCTGGTCGAAGGGCTCGCGCCGATCACTGCGCGCTACCGCGAGCTGCGCACCGATACCGCTGCGCTCGATGCGATCCTTGCCTCGGGGGCGGAGCGCGCCCGCGCTCTGGCTGCGCCGACGCTTACGCGGGCCTATGCCGCCCTGGGCCTGGTCAGAGGCTAGAATGTTGCTGTGGATTTGGCGATCTGTAACAAATTGTTACAGGTTCCCGCGTTCATGTGAATTCTGCCCGAATTCCCTGCTGATTGCCTATGTTGTTCAACGCGCATTCAGCACCTCCCGTCCAGCCTTTCGGCATGCTACCTGTAACCCGCGGCCTGCTGGCAGGGGAGCCGGTCTCGCACCAAGGAGTCGCCGAATATGACCTCGATATCCATGCGTAACCGCTTCGCGCTTGTTGCAGCACCCCTGCTGATGGCGCTGAGCGCATGTGCTTCCAATTTCAATGCCAACGTCTCGCGCTTTCAGGCCGAACTGCCAGCGCCGACAGGGCAGACTTTTGCCATCGTGGCAGAGAACCCGCGCAACGCTGGCGGGCTTGAATTCTCGCAGTATGCAGGCCTTGTGGCCGCCAAGCTGCAGCGGGTCGGCTATGTGCCCACGGGCAGTCCGCAGACGGCCGATCTCGTCGTGCATTTCGATTACGGCGTTGATCAGGGCCGCGACCGGCTGCGCAACAACGGCTTTGCCGATCCCTTCTGGGGGGGCGGCTGGGGCGGCGGCTGGGGCGGACGCTTTGGCGGCTGGGGCGGCTGGGGTCCGGGCTGGGGCGGGATCGGCCCCGCTTGGGGCGGCGGTTTCGGTCCCGGTTGGGGCGGTGGCTGGGGTGGCGGCTGGGGCGGCGGCGTCGATGTCGTCACGGTCTTCACCAGCGGTATCGACATGAAGATCGATCGCCGCGCCGATGGCAAGCGTCTGTTTGAAGGCAAGGCAGAAGCCTCCTCCAATTCGAACCGCCTGGGCTATCTGGTGCCCAATCTGGTCGAGGCCATGTTCACCAATTTCCCGGGGAACAATGGCGAGACGGTGCGGATCAAGGTTGCGCCCGAAAAGAGACGCTAACAGCAGGACAATGCGCCCTCTCCCTGCGTGGGAGAGGGGCCCCGAGGTTCAGCCGGGAAGGGCCGCGAGGCCGCCGGTCGAGCCAAAACCGCTTGTCCCGCGTGCAGTCTCGTCCAGACTATCCACTTCCAGCCAGCTCGCCCGGGTTACGGGTGCGAGCACCAACTGGGCCACACGGTCGCCGCGCCGCACGCTGAAGGTTTCAGCGCCGAGGTTGATCATGATGACCTTGAGCTCACCCCGGTAGTCGCTGTCGATCGTGCCAGGCGTATTGGGCACGGTGACGCCGTGTTTCAGCGCAAGGCCCGAACGCGGGCGCACCTGAATCTCGAAGCCTGCCGGGATGGCCATGGCAAGGCCGGTGGCAACCGCGTGGCGCGCGCCGGGGGCGAGGTCCACGTCCTCCGCTGCCACGACATCCATGCCCGCCGCGCCGCTGGTGGCGTAGGCAGGAAACGGCAGATCGTCGTTGCCCGGCAGGCGCTTGACCGGCACTGGCACCGAGCCGCTTGCCAAAGAATCACGAGAGTGCATCGGCAATCCTTTCGATGAGCGCGGCGGCCACGGCAGCCTTGGGCATCTCGGGCAGGCTCTCGACGCCGCCCGCGCGCACGATGTGCACCGCGTTCAGCGCGCCGCCCATGACATCGCCGGACACGTCATTCGCCACGATCCAGTCCGCGCCCTTCTTTGCCAGCTTGGCCTCGGCATGCGCAACTACGTGCTCGGTCTCGGCGGCAAAGCCCACCAGCAGGCGCGGCCGATTGGGGGCACGGGCGAGGCGAGCGAGAATGTCCGGGTTCTCGGTCAGGGTTAGCGGCGGGATCTCGCCCGAGCCGTCCTTCTTGAGCTTCTGCCCGGCCTCTGCCGCCACGCGCCAATCGGCGACTGCGGCGACCATGATTGCGGCATCGGCGGGTAGCGCCGCATCGACTGCCGCTGCCATCTCGCGCGCCGTTTGGACATCGACGCGGGTCACGCCCGGCGGGGTCGGCAGCGCAACCGGCCCTGCCACCAGCGTCACGCGCGCACCGGCGCGGGCGGCAGCTTCGGCAATCGCGAAGCCCTGCCGTCCGCTGGACCGGTTGGCGATATAGCGCACCGGATCGATCGGCTCGTGCGTCGGGCCAGCGGTGACCAGCACATGCTTTCCGGCGAGCGGTTTGGCGGTATCGCCCAGCTTCGCCGTGATCGCGGCGAGAATGGCCGCAGGTTCGGGCAGGCGGCCTGGGCCGAACTCGCCGCAGGCCATCGGGCCTTCGTCCGGCTCCAACACGTCGACGCCGTCGCTCCGCAAGGTTGCCACATTGCGCCGGGTCGCAGCGTGCTGCCACATGCGCACGTTCATCGCAGGCACAGCGAGCACCGGCTTGTCGGTCGCGAGCAGCAGTGTGGCAGCAAGGTCATCGGCGATCCCGGCGGACATCTTCGCCATGAGATCGGCGGTCGCCGGGCAGACCACCACGAGATCGGCTTGCCGTGAAAGCTGGATGTGGCCCATCTTCGCCTCGGCATCGAGATCCCACAGCGTGGTGTGCACCGGGTTCTCGCTGAGCGCCGCGAGTGTCATCGGCGTCACGAAGTGCGCGGCCCCTGCAGTCAGCACGCAGGTTACCTCGCCGCCCTCGCGCCGGATGAGGCGCACGAGTTCGCAAGATTTGTAGGCGGCAATGCCGCCGCCGACGATCAGAAGGATGCGCTTGCCCTGCATGGCCGCGCTTGTGCAATGCCGCGCGCAGCGGCGCAATCCTTTTACACGCGGCGCTTGCATCGGCGCTGCCCCTGCCCCACGCCGGAACAAACATAAGGAAAGCCCGCGATGCGCCTGATCCTGACTGCGCTGATCTTCCTCCTCGGCATGTTCGACTTGTTCATGGCCGCCTCGTTTCTGCTCAATCCGCAAACGACGGCCTCTGGCGCCACGTTCAGCATCGCGCCGATCGGCGTGGCAGGGCTCTCGACCATCCGGGGCGACATGACCTCGTTCTTTGCTGTGGGCGCGGTGTGCATGATGTGGGGCGCGTGGCGGCGCAACGCCGATCTGCTGCTGGTGCCAGCCATGCTGTTCGGCGCGACGCTGGCGGGCCGTGCGGTCAACCTTGCCGTGCTTGGCGGCTATCCTGGCTGGGCTACCCCTATGGCGGTGGAGGCGTTCCATGTCGTGCTGGCGCTGGCAGCGTGGCGCTTGCTGCCGCACCACAAGCTTGCCGAGATCGCGGGCTAGGCTGCTGCCGCGCGCCGCTGACCGGCCAGCTTCAGCACCCACCGCTGCGCTGGCCGTTCGAACCAGCGATGCGAGGCGAAGCCTGCCGCAATGCTCAGACTGACGAAAAACACGAGGAAACCCGGCTGACCGGCGATAGCGCGTGATCCCAGCGTGGCATCAACCACCAAAACGAGCGCCAGTTGCAGCGGGAAGTGCCAGAGGTAAATGCCGTAGGACGCATCGCCGAGATGGCGCGCTGCGCCCAGCCGGTCGGTGCGGTCGGCGGTGTCGATGGCCAGCATTGCCAGCAGCGCCGCGAATGTGCCCGCGAGCGTCGCGGCATCGCTGGAATGCCGCACCATGCCCAGCCATACGGCAAGCCCGGCCAGCGCGCTCGACAGCGCGGCGTAGACCACCGGGCCGGGTTTGCCGCGCAAGGCCGCGCCATAGACCGCCGCGCCGCCAAAAAAGTAGCCGATGCAGGTCAGCACCGGCTTGTTGGGAAATCCGCCGAAGAACAGCCCGAGCGCCAGCACCGCGGCTGCCAGCCCCAGCACGAGCGGCGCGCGGCGCAGACCAGGCAGCAGCACCCAGAACGCAGCATAGGCAAGGATTTCGGTCGAGAGCGACCATGAGGGACCGTTGAACGACTGATCCCCCTGCCAGCCCCAATAGTGCGCGAGCCCAAGGCTGAGCAGGAAGTGCTTCACAGTCTGCTGGTGATAGATGAATTCGGTGCCGTTGATCCCGTTGTAGGCTGCCTGCATCAGCGCGACGAGCACCAGCGTCAGCAAATGCAGCGGCCAGAGACGTGCCACGCGCGCGAGCCAGAACCGCCCGCGTGCGCCGCTATCCGCCAGATAGACATGCGCGAACACGAAGCCCGAGACGGCCCAGAAATACTGCACGGCGACATGGCCGTAATCGAACAGCCAGGCCAGCTGGTGATAGAACGGTGAGACGACCGACCGGTCCACATGGAACTGGTGGTTCACCGGCGGCACGAAGAAATGCTGGTAATGCCAGAACAAGACCGCGCAGGCCGCCAGCAGCCGCGAAAGATCGAGCGCGTTGAAATGCCGCTTGTCGAGCCTCAGGGTGTCGAGCCGCAGGCCCGGCAGGGGTTCCCGGCGGCGCATGTCAGCCCCAGAGGCCGCCGGCGAATGTCCCTGCCATGAGCGCTGCGCCTGCTGCCGCCGCACCGAAATAGCCCAGCCAGGCCGGCCCGCGCCGCTTTTGCCAGATCAGCTCGAACGGGGCGAGCGGCACGTCTTCGGGCGCGCCGCCCTTGCCGGGCAGCCGGTCGTCGATCCGCTTCACCAGATCGGGCAGGCGCAGCAGGGTTTTCACGTTCTCGCGGATGCGGTCGGCAATCGCCGCCTCGGGGCCAAGCTCGTCACGGATCCAGTCGCGCACATAAGGCGCGGCGGTTTCCCACATGTTGATCGAGGGATCGAGCTGCGTTGCGATGCCTTCCACCATGACCATGGTCTTTTGCAGCAGCAGCAGGTGCGGCTGGGTCTGCATGTCGAAATCGCGCGTGATCGCGAACAGGCCGTCGAGCATCTGGCCCACCGAAAGCTCGCTGACCGGCTTGCCGCGCATCGGTTCGCCCACGGCGCGCAGCGCGGTCGCGAACTCAGCCACCGAATGGTAGCTTGGCACATACTGCGCTTCGAAGTGGATCTCGGCGACACGGCGGTAATTGCCCGTCGTCAGCCCATAGAGGATTTCCGCAAGCCACTGGCGCGCGCGGCGATCGATCCGGCCCATGATGCCGAAATCGATCGCGGTGATCGTGCCGCTGGCTTCGACGAACAGGTTGCCCTGGTGCATGTCGGCATGGAAGAAGCCGCCGCTGATCGCCTGGTTGAGGAACGCGAGCACCAACCGGCCAGCCAGGTCTTTGCGGTTGTGCCCCGCGGCATCAAGCGCAGCATTGTCGCTGATCTTGATCCCGTCGATCCAGTCCAGCGTCATTACCCGGCCATTGGTGCGCTCCCAGTCGATCCCGGGCACGCGGTAGCCGGCGAAGGCATGCATCTGCTCGGCGAGTTCGGAGGCGGAGGCTGCCTCGCGCCGCAGATCGAGCTCGCTCATCGTCCAGCGCTTGAAATTGGCGATCACCATGCGCGGGCGCAGACGGCTCGCCTCGCCGCCGAAGGCCTCGAGGTGCGCTGCCGCCCATTCATAGGTGGCGATATCGCGCGTGAACTTTTCGCGCACGCCCGGGCGCAGGATCTTGACTGCAACGGTGCGCCCTTCGGTGGTCACCGCGCGGTGGACCTGTGCAACCGAAGCCGCGCCGACCGGTTCGCTCTCGAACGAGGCAAACATCGCTTCGAGAGGACGCTCGAACGTCGATTCGATCTCGTGCCGGATATCCGCCAGCGGCACCGGCGGCAGCTTGTCCTGCAGCGCCAGCAGGTTGTGCGCCGCTTCTGCTCCCACCAGATCGGGCCGGGTGGCGAGTGTCTGCCCCAGCTTGATCGCCGCAGGGCCAATGGCACGGAAAGCTCCGGCGTAGTCGGGCTTGCGGCCCTTGCCGGTCAGCGAAATCCAGCGCGCCACCTTGACCAGCCGCCGCACGGGCGCAGGGGTGTTCCGGTCGTTCTCTATGCCGACCAGCGCGCCGTGGCGTGCAAGCGTGACGCCCCAGCCGAGCAGCCGCCAGATATGGGTGGTGTGACGGGTCAAAGGGCGGTCCTCAGACCTTCCAGCCCGAATGGATCGCGACCAGCCCGCCCAGAATCGGCTCGACCTTGGTGTGACGGAAGCCTGCTTCCTGGATCATGCCTTCGAACTCGCGCATCTTCGGGAAACGGCGGATCGATTCGATCAGATAGCGATAGGAATCCGCGTCGCCTGCAATCGCCTTGCCCAGTTGCGGCACCACCTTGTGCGAATAGACATCATAGACTTCGGCAAAGCCCGGCCATTCGGTGGTCGAAAACTCAAGGCAGAAAAACCGCCCGCCGGGCTTCAGCACGCGGTGGGCTTCGGCCAGCGCCTGGTCGATCCGGGTCACGTTGCGGATGCCGAATGCGATCGTGTAGGCGTTGAAGAACTTGTCGCCGAAAGTCAGTTCTTCTGCGTTCTGGCGCGACCATACGAGGCCCCCAGAGTCTTTGGCGATCCCGCGCGAAACCGCGCGCTCGATGCCGACATCGAGCATGTCCTGGTTGATGTCCGAGACGGTGATCGAGGCGCCCGAGGGCGCCATGCGGAAGGCGATGTCGCCCGTGCCGCCGGCCATATCGAGGATGGTCTCTCCTGAGCGCGGCTTCACCCGGCGCACGAAACGGTCTTTCCACAGGCGGTGCATGCCGACTGACATGGCATCGTTCATCCGGTCGTAGCTTTTCGCCACGGACGAAAACACCGCACCAACGCGAGCGGCTTTCTCTTCGATGGGCACGTCTTCGTAACCGAAGGAGACGGTTTCGGGCTCGCCGGTTGCTGCGTTCAGATCTGCTGTCATACCTCGCGCCTTTAGG
>CANEVG010000135.1 GCA_947442095.1 Sphingomonadaceae bacterium | reverse complement strand
GTCGACCACCAAGCTCATCGCATCCTCGAACAGCTGCGGCAGCCGCGTGTCGAGCCAGTCGGCGATGTCGGTCAGCAGCTTGAGCGGCACATCCTGGTGCACGCCGCCCGGGCGGAACCATGCCGCATGCATGCGCGCGCCCGAAGCGCGCTCGAAGAAGTTGAGGCAGTCCTCGCGGATCTCGAACATCCACAGGTTCGGCGTCATCGCGCCGACATCCATCACGTGGCTGCCGAGGTTCAGCATGTGGTTGCAGATGCGCGTCAGCTCGGCGAACAGCACCCGCAGATACTGCGCGCGCAGCGGCACCTCGATGTTCAGCATCTTCTCGATGGCCAGCACATAGGTGTGCTCCATCGCCAGCGGCGAGCAGTAGTCCAGCCGGTCGAAGTAAGGCAGCGCCTGAAGATAAGTCTTGTGCTCGATCAGCTTCTCGGTGCCCCGGTGCAGCAGGCCGACATGCGGATCGATCCGCTCGATGATCTCGCCGTCCAGCTCCATCACCATGCGCAGCACCCCGTGCGCCGCCGGGTGCTGCGGGCCGAAGTTGATCGTGTAGTTCGAAATGACCTCGTCGCCAGTGGTGGGCGACTGTTCCAGTTGCAGGCTCATGGCTTGCCTCCCTCACTGGCTTTTTCATCGCCCGGCAGCACGTAGTCAGCGCCCTCCCACGGGCTCATGAAGTCGAACTGGCGCAAGTCCTGCGCCAACTCGACCTTCTCATAGACCACGCGCTTGTCTTCTTCCGAATAGCGCAGCTCGACATAGCCGGTCAGCGGGAAGTCCTTGCGGAACGGGTGGCCCTGGAAGCCATAGTCGGTCAGGATGCGGCGCAGGTCCGGATGCCCGGCGAACAGCACGCCGAACATGTCGAACACCTCGCGTTCATACCAGTTGGCGTTTGGCCAGAGCACCGTCGCGGTCGGCACCGGGGTCGCCTCGTCGGTCGAGACCTTGATGATCAACCGGTGGTTCCTGGTCAGCGAGAGCAGGCAGTAGACCACTTCGAACCGCTCGGGGTTCGAGGGGTAATCCACGCCAGCAATGTCCATGAGCTGCTGGTATTCGTGCTCATCGCGAAGGGTGCGCAGCACTTCGATGATCCGCTCGCGCACGATATGGATCACGATCTCCCCATGCTGCTCGCGCGCTGAAATCACGTCAGCGCCTAGCGCGCCGGTCAGCGTTTCGAGCACGCCGTCGAACGGCGCATAGCGGGGCGCGGAATGATGGACTGCCACCTGCCTTGCTCCCTTATCGTTCGAGCGTGCCAGCGCGGCGGATCTTCCGCTGCAGCTGCATCACGCCGTAAAGCAGCGCCTCGGCGGTCGGCGGGCAGCCAGGCACATAGATGTCCACGGGCACGATCCGGTCGCAGCCGCGCACCACCGAATAGCTGTAGTGGTAATAGCCGCCGCCATTGGCGCAGCTGCCCATCGAGATGACATACTTGGGGTCCGACATCTGATCGTAGACCTTGCGCAGCGCCGGGGCCATCTTGTTGCACAAGGTGCCGGCCACGATCATCACGTCCGATTGCCTAGGCGAGGCGCGCGGCGCGACGCCGAAGCGCTCCATGTCATAGCGCGGCATGTTCACGTGGATCATCTCGACCGCGCAGCAGGCGAGCCCGAAGGTCATCCACCACAGCGAGCCGGTGCGCGCCCACTGGAACAGTTCCTCGGTCGAGGTGACGAGGAAGCCCTTGTCCGAAACTTCGGCGTTCAGGCTGTCAAAGAAGGCGGCGTCGGGCGCAGACGGCATGTCCGCCGCGGTTGCCGGGATGATCGAAGAAGAAGAAGCCACGGTACTCATTCCCAGTCCAGCGCCCCTTTTTTCCATGCGTAGATGAAGCCGATGATCAGCTCGAACAGGAACAGCATCATCGTGCACCAGCCGGCCCAGCCGCTTTCGTGCAGGCTGACAGCCCACGGGAACAAGAAGGCAGCTTCAAGATCGAAGATGATGAACAGGATCGCCACAAGGTAGAACCGCACGTCGAACTGGCTGCGCGGGTCCTCGAACGCGGGAAATCCGCATTCATATTCGCTGAGCTTGTCTGCGCTGGGATTGTGAACGCCGGTCAGCCGCGAGACACCCATGGGCAGGAACACGAAGGCGACGGAAAGCGTCAGAGCGATCCCGAGAAAGATGAGGATCGGCAGGTATTGCGCGAGGTAGGACTGTGGTTCGACCAAGGGGCTGACTCGCCTGTTTCTATGCTCGCGCTGCCCCTAGTCCCCGGATCCATCGTACGCAAGTGCGGCAAAGCCCGATCAGGCTGGATTCCCGTGCTTTCTTTTGTGGATTGCCTGGCGGGCCGCCGGTTTTTGGCTCCGATCTACGCACTTGCGGGCAATGCATACGAATTGTTGCTGAAGGCGCTAAACCAGGCCCTGCCACAAGATGATCGGCCAGGCTGCTGCCGCCAGCAACGTGCCGAGCGGAAGCGCCGTATCGGTTTTGATCTGCCGCCCCATCTGGTGCATCACCCCAGCCACTGCTAACCCGCCAAGGCTTGCCAGCAGCAGCGTGTGAATGACCCCGAGCGGCCCCAGCCACAGCCCGATCGCGCCCAGCAGCGGCGGATCACCCCCGCCCAGCCCTTCCCGCCCGCGCAGTCGTTCATAAAGCTGCGCGGCGAGCCAAAGTATCGCGAAGCCGAACGCCCCGCCGATCAGCGCTTCGGCCAGCATCATCGGATCGCGCGCCTGAACCGACCACAAGGTCATGAACATGGCGCCGCTGGCCCCCAGCAGCAGCGTCAGCACGCGCGGCAGCCACATATGCCGGAAATCGAGCAGCGCGATAAGCAGCAGCTGCCAGCCCATCACCATCGCGGCGAAGGGAAAGAAGCTCAAGGCCGCGGCCAGCGCGCCGATCGCCGCTCCGCCGAGCTCCGCACCCAACTGCCATCCGCCGATCTCGGCCCCGCACCCCCGGCAGACCCCGCGCTGGATGAGCCAGGAGACCACCGGCACCAGTTCCCGGGCCGTCAGCTGCTTGTCGCAGCTGTCGCAGCTCGACCGCCCGGAGACCACCGAGCGGCCATCGGGCAGGCGCACGAGCGCAGCGCCGACAAAGCTGCCGACCACCGCGCCCACCACTATCGAGGCCAGGATCAGCAGCAACAGCCTTGTCTCCCTCGACAGTCCGATCGGTCCGAATTGAATTCGCAACCACCGGGGTCTACATGGCTGGCAACCCCGGGGCCAAACGGCCTCTACCACAAGAAGGTTTCCAAGCCATGGCCCACTTCTCCGCCGCCGATCCCGTCGTGATCCTGTCCTACGCGCGCACCCCCATGGGCAGCATGCAGGGTTCGCTCGCTGATGTTTCCGCCACCCAGCTTGGCGCGGTCGCCGTGCGCGGCGCGGTCGAGCGCGCTGGGATTGCGCCCGAAAAGGTCGAGCGGCTATACATGGGCTGCGTGCTCCCCGCCGGGCTCGGCCAGGCTCCTGCGCGCCAGGCCGGCATTCACGCAGGCCTGCCCGCCTCGGTGCAGGCGACCACGGTGGGCAAAGTCTGCGGCTCGGGCATGCAGGCGATGATCATGGGCGCCGAAGCGCTCGCTTCGGGCAGCGTCGACATGGTCGTCGCGGGCGGTATGGAAAGCATGACCAACGCGCCCTACCTCCTCAAGAAGCACCGCTCGGGCGCGCGCATCGGGCACGACACCGCCTATGATCACATGTTCCTCGACGGTCTGGAAGACGCCTACGAGCCCGGCCGCGCCATGGGAACGTTCGCGCAGGATACCGCCAACGAATACCAGCTGACCCGCGAGCAGCAGGACGCCTACGCGATCGAATCGCTCCGCCGCGCGCAGAGCGCCATTGCCGAAGGCGCGTTTGTGGCCGAGATCGTCCCCGTCACGGTCAAGTCGCGCACCGGCGACACCGTGGTCGATACCGACGAGGCCCCCGGCAAGGGCAAGCCTGACAAGATCCCCGGCCTCAAGCCCGCCTTCGCCAAGGACGGCACGATCACCGCCGCCACCTCGTCCTCGATCTCCGACGGCGCGGCTGCGCTCGTCCTCACGCGCGCCAGCGTGGCCGAGGCCGAGGGCCACAAGCCCGTCGCGCGCCTTGTCGCGATGGCCGCGCATGCGCAGGCCCCCAAGGACTTCACCACCGCCCCCGTCGGCGCGATCACCACGCTGCTCGCCAAGGCCGGGTGGAGCGTCAATGAGGTCGATCTGTTTGAAGTGAACGAGGCGTTCGCCTGCGTCGCCATGTTCGCGATGCACGATCTCGGCATCCCGCACGAGAAGATCAACGTCCATGGCGGTGCGACCGCGCTCGGCCACCCCATAGGCGCATCGGGCGCGCGCATCGTCACCACGCTGATCGGCGCGCTCCAGCGGCATGGCAAGACGCGCGGCGTCGCCAGCCTGTGCATCGGCGGGGGCGAAGCCACTGCCGTGGCGATCGAATTGGTCTGAAACAAGACAGAGGCCGGGCGTCCTGCGCCCGGCCCTCAACTCAGTCCGCGCCCCAGACAGCGGCCTTGGCCACATGGCCTTGCCGTCCGCCAATATCGACCTGGCACCACAGCGGCCCGCACTCCCCCAGTTTCCCGGTCACGCCCGGCTCCGCGCGCCACAAGAGGCGGCCCGTGCCATCGGCCTTCTCGCGGATCTCGGCCACCCCGCCCTTCACCGCCGCGGTGCGGGTGCGGGTCAGGAACTGCGCGAGCATCCAGCCGCGCGCGCCGTCGATATCCTCGACCAGCCGCCACCCGCCGATCATGCGCAGCACCTTGAGCGGCACACCTTCGCGCACAAAGACCCAGCTGATGCGGTATTCGCGCCCCGGCCCAACGCGCAAGTTGGCAGGCTGCGTGCGCAGCGAAACCCAATACGGCGCCCCGGCCTCGTCCTCGGCCGCAAGCGCCGCGCCCGGCACTGTGCTGCCAAACAGCAGAACCCCCGCCAGCGCATGGGCCAGCACAGCAGAAAATCGCTTTGGTATCCGGGGCACGTACTCGCAGCCTCCCTCTTTCGATATCAACGCCATTCACCTGTGCTGCGATACAGCATTCGCGCGGCTCGGCAACCGGGTGCTTGACCGGGGGAACATTGGCGGCATAGCGGTAGCGTATGGCCCCTTCCACCACCTCCCCGCAATCGGACTATCGGCCCACCCGCCGGATTGAAGGCCGTCCGCGCGTCATCGTCACGCGCCGCCTGCTGCCCGAAACCGAGGCCCGCATGGCCGAGCTGTTCGATGTCACGCTCAACCCGGACGACCGCCCGCGCTCCGCAGACGAGCTCAAGACCGCTATGCAGACCGCGCATGTGCTCGTCCCCACGGTGACCGACCGGATCGACGCCGACCTCATCGCCGCCGCCGGGCCGCAGCTGGGCCTCATCGCCAGCTTCGGCGCGGGCACTGATCATATCGATCTCGCTGCCGCCCGCGCGCGGAAGATCCTCGTCACCAACACCCCGGGCGTGTTCACCGATGATACGGCGGACATGACCCTGTCGCTCATCATCGCCGTCTCGCGCCGCTTGGCCGAAGGCGGCCGGGTGATTCGCTCGGGCAACTGGGCAGGATGGGCGCCCGCCACGCTGCTCGGCCACCGCATCTCCGGCAAGCGCCTCGGCATCATCGGTATGGGCCGCATCGGCCAGGCCGTCGCCCACCGCGCCCGCGCCTTCGGGCTCGAGATCGTCTACCACAATCGCCAGCGCCTGCCCGAAGCGTTCGAACGTATGGTTGGCGCGCACTATGAACCGGATATCGACACGCTGGTGCGCGAATCCGATATCGTCACGCTGCATTGCCCGGCCACGCCAGAAACCCGCCTCCTGATGGACGCGCGCCGCATCGCGCTGATGAAGCCCGAGGCCTATCTGGTGAACACCGCACGCGGCGACGTGGTCGAAGAAGACGCGCTGATCAAGGCCCTTCAGGAAAACCGCATCGGCGGCGCCGGGCTCGATGTCTTCGCGCATGAACCGAAGATCGATCCACGCCTGCTCGCGCTCGGCAATGTCTCGATCCTGCCGCACATGGGCAGCGCCACGTTCGAGGGGCGCACCGCCTCGGGTGACAAGGTGATTGCCAACATCCGCTTTTGGGCTGATGGCCACCGTCCGCCCGATCAGGTGCTTGAAGGCTGGGCTTAAGAGTTTGGGGCTAGAGGCCAAAGGCCCGGGCACTGCTGCCCAAGTCCCGTAGCGTGGGGGAAGAAGAGCTTGAAACGTCAGAATCTTGCGCTAGCGCTTGCCGCCACCGCGCTCGCGCTGCCCGCAGTGGGTCATGCCCAAACGGCCGAAGCAGTCGATGCGGCAGACAGCGGCGACACCGCATGGCTGCTGGCCTCCTCTGCGCTCGTGCTGTTCATGGCGCTGCCCGGCCTTGCCCTGTTCTATGGCGGGCTGGTGCGCGCAAAGAGCTTTCTGGCGGTCTCGGTGCAGATCGGCGCGATTGCCGCTGTGGGTTCGCTGCTGTGGATCATGGCCGGCTATACGCTGGCGTTCGGCCCGGTCAGCAGCGGCTGGCTGGGCGGGGGCAACGCCTGGATGCTGGCAGACCTCGGCAATGTGCGCGATGGCACGCTCGTGCCGGAAAGCGCCTTTGCGCTGTTTCACATGATGTTCGCGCTGATCACGCCTGCGCTGATGGTCGGCGCATGGGTTGATCGGACGCGCTTTGGCTGGGTCGTCGCCTTTGCCGGGCTGTGGAGCCTGATCGTCTATGCGCCGGTCGCCCACTGGGTCTGGGGCGGCGGATGGCTTTCAAGCCGGCTCGGCACGCTCGATTTTGCGGGCGGCATTGTCGTGCACACTACGGCGGGCATTTCGGCATTGATCGCGGCGCTGCTGATTGGCAAGCGCTCCGGCTTTCCCAAGCAGCAGATGCTTCCCCACTCCCCCGCACTCACCATGATCGGCGCAGGCATGCTCTGGGCCGGCTGGTTCGGCTTCAACGGTGGATCCGCGCTCGCCGCCACCGATGATGCCGCCTCCGCCATCATCAACACCCATGCCGCAGCCTGCGCCGCCGCGCTGGCATGGCTGCTCATCGAGAAGATCACCATCGGCAAGCCGACCTCGGTGGGCTTCGCCACCGGCGCGGTCGCAGGCCTCGCCACGGTGACCCCTGCCGCCGGGCTCATCGCCCCGGGCGCGGCGATCCTGTTCGGCCTTGCTGCCGTGGCGGTGTGCTATCCGATGATTCAGATCGTCAAGCGCCGGCTCGAAATCGACGATTCGCTCGATGTCTTCGCGGTTCACGGCATGGGCGGCATCGTCGGCTCACTCCTGCTCGCCGTGTTCCTCGATCCGGCGCTCGGCGGCACCGGCTATGCCGAGGGTATGGGCCTTGCCCGCCAGCTCTTCGCCCAAGCCGCAGGCGTGGGCGTGGTGGCCGTCTGGAGCGCGCTTGGCACCGTGATTTGCGCGCTGGCCGTCTCGATGGTGATCCCCATGCGCGTGACCGAGGACGAAGAACGCGAAGGCCTCGATCTCACCAGCCACGGTGAGCGGGCATGGGAGTTTGAATAGGGGCATCTGCTCACACCCTTCAACCGCACCATCACCCCCCAAAACCCACCGGCACCCAGGGCTTGACCCTGGCGTTCACCTTCTTGCGGTCGTGCGCGCCGCCCAGCCCGAAGGCAAGGGTCCCGCAAGGCGGAGACCCCGCCTGCACACCATACCCGCGCCCCCTAACCCAACTCCTCGCGCAAAATCCGCAATATCGCCCCCACTGCCCCGCGCGCCGTAGCCAACTCGAAATGCTTGAACGGCAATTCCACCTGCACGTCAGATTGCGCTAACTCTCCTGAAGCGCAGGGCGGCGCAATGATCCCGTCGCGCGCCGACCACACCGCAATCGTCCTCGCCGCGGGCTTTACGCCTGGGTCTTCGGCAAACGGCGGGTTGTCAACGGAGTGGTTGTTCAGTGCCTCATAGAGCCGCCAGGCATTGTTCGCCCGCCGGTCCCCGGAAAAGGGCGCGCCGAGCGTGAGGACGAGCGCGCAGGCCTCCGGATGCCGCTGCGCTAGCACGCGCGCGTACAGCCCGCCAAGGCTCCAGCCGATCAGCACCACCTGCCCGCCCGATGCGCGGCCAAGGTCAGCCAGTTTCTGCCCGACGCGGTCGATCTCGGCAGGCCGAGCGCCCAGATTCATGCCCTCGTCCCAGCCATGCGCCGCAAATCCGGCCTTGCTGAGCGAATTGCGCAGCAGCGCGGTCGCACGGTCGTTCGATAGCAGGCCCGGCAGCACAAGCGCGGGCCGCCCCTGTCCGAAGGGCGGCACCACCACGGGCGGACGCAGCGGCGCGGCATAGATCTTGGGCAGCGCCAGAAATTCGGCAGCCCAGAGACGACCCGGCGGCGGCGCGGCAGCAGACGCGGATCCCATCCGCTTAATCGCCCGTCAGAATGCGATCCACCAGCTGCTTAACCGTCGGCGTGAAATTATTCGAATAAAACGGGTCCTGCTTGAAGCGGTAGGCCGAATGGCCCGCAAACATGAGGTTCTCGTCGATCGGGCAGCCGTGGGCGATGTCCTGCAGCGTTTTCTGGATACAGAAGCTGCGCGGATCGGCAAGCCGCCCGGTGGTAAAGTCATCATGATCCTTCCACGATGAGAACCCGCAGTGCGAAAGGCAGCCCATGCAGTCGGTCTGGTCCTTGCGGATC
>CANEVG010000134.1 GCA_947442095.1 Sphingomonadaceae bacterium | reverse complement strand
GCACATGCTTGGCCCCGAGCCGCTGTGCGGCATTGCCGAGATCAAGCTTGATCACTTCGGAAGGGCACGATCCGACGAGGAACAACTGGCGGATTTCCGGGCGGCGAGCTAGAAGGCGGTCGACCACTCGGTCGAGCTCGGCATGGCAGTCTGCCAGGCCAGCCAGGTCGCGCTCCTCAATGATCGCAGTGGCAAAGCGCGGCTCGGCAAAGATCATCACGCCCGCCGCCGATTGCAGCAAATGGGCGCAAGTGCGCGAGCCGACGACAAGGAAGAAGGCGTCCTGCATCTTGCGGTGCAGCCAGACAATGCCGGTCAGCCCGCAAAACACTTCACGCTGGCCGCGTTCGCGCAGAACCTCGAGCGTGGCAGCCGGCGGCCGTGCCGCAGCGACTAGGGCGTGTGCCGGGCTCATGCGCCTGCTCCTGCAAGGGTCTGGTTGTCGAGTGCATCAGCCTGCGCTTGCAGGCGTGCCGCGCGCAGCTTGAGCAGGAACTGCGCGGCGTTGACCACGTAGATCACATAACCTGCCAGTGCGACGGCCATGCGCGCCTCGACCGTGCCGAGCTTGCCCAGGAGCATGACCAGATAGGCCGTGTGCAGCGCGATCACGAGCATCGAGACCACGTCTTCCCAGAAGAATGCAGGGGCAAACAGCCATTTGCCGAACACGACCTTCTCCCAGATCGAGCCCGTGATCATGATGGTGTAAAGCGTAAGCGTTTTTGCGATGACAGAAACGTCGGCGGCGAAGGTGCCCTCTCCGGTGGTGAGGCACCGCACGACCAGCACGAGGCTGACCAGAAACACAGCGAACTGGAAGGGTGCGAGCAGACCCTGAACCAGCGTCCACGGCGTCGCATCGCGGCGGCGCTGTTCTTCGGGGGTGTAGAGAGCGGGCACTTTGCGGGGCGTTATCGGCGCGCTGTGGCGGAGGACCGATCCGGTCTCAAATCCGCGCAGCGCTGGCGATCCACCTTCCGACATTTGCGCGATCCCATCCTCTTCGTTCGGACCGAGCTTACGACTCGCTTCGGCGGACTGTCAAGAACATTGGACGACAAAGAAAATTGACACAATGACGTTTGCCAAGGGCTGCGAATGGGTTTAGGTCTGTAGGTCAGGAAAGAGTCGGAGCGTCGTTAACCACTCACCTAGAGCGGTCATCACACCGCGACAGACGGGAGAGTCTGGTATGGACTTGGCGTTTGGTAACAATGGATCAGGGGCTCGGGCGGCCGAACCAGGTCCGGCGCAGGAAGAGCGCCGGGGCAATTCATCCGGCAACCGCACTCTAGGTGGGGGACAGGCAAATGGTGGCCAGTCGTCCTCGCCGCGGCGTCATCGCTCGCGCTCGCGCTCGAATGCGGCGATTAGCACGCTGATCGAGGGTGAGATCATTCCCCAGCTGCTCGTTGCGCACCGTCTCCGGCCAGAACGTCCCGTCGGCCGGCCTGGTTCCGCCAACATCACGGCGGACGATGTCGCAAACTTCGCTGCACTTCCCCTCCTGCTTCAGGCCGATGAACTGCTCGTGCATGTCGAGGGTTATCTTGATCGCGGTGTGGGCGTCGATGCCATTTTTGTGGATCTGCTCGCACCCACCGCACGCCGGCTTGGCGATCTGTGGGAAGAGGATGCCTGCGATTTCCTCGATGTGACCATCGGCCTGTGGCGATTGCAGGAAGTGATGCGCGAAATCGCGTGGGGCAGCCCGATCATCACCGGGCCGCTGAGCGCGCCGCACCGGGCGCTGTTCTCGCCCATGCCAGGCGAGCAGCACAGCTTTGGTGCGACAATGGTTCATGAAGTTTTCGTGCGCGCAGCCTGGGACAGCGAGGTTCTGGTTGCTCCGGAAATGCGCCAGCTGATCGCGAAAGTTGCAGGCAAGGCCTATGATCTGATCGGCTTGACCGTTTCTTGCGATATCTCTAGCGAATCGCTTTCAAGAACAATCAAGGCGATCCGCAGCGTGTCCATGTGCCAAGAAGTCAGCATTTTGATTGGTGGACACGTGGTGAATTCTAATCCGGCGCTGGCAGCAGAGGCCGGAGCAGATGGTTCAGCGGTTGATGCTCCCGGAGCGCTTGCTCTCGCCAACCGTTTGGTTGGCGCGGCTAGCCACCGGATCGTGAACGCCGGCTAGTCTGGCATCACGGTGATAGAGCCCGAGCGAACCACCGCGGACAAAACTCCGTTCACGCGCCCTGACGCTGCGTTCGGTTCGCTTGATGCGGCCGATACGCTGCGGGTCATCCTTGCGGCGGGTGACATCACTCTCTCGCTCGATCCGGATGGCCGCATTCTCGATGTTGCGGCCAACCGCCAGGATTTTCCTGGCTGTGACGAGTGGATCGGCAAACCATTCGAGGCTGTTGTCACGGTGGAAAGCCGCACCAAGGTCAAGGACATGCTCGGTCTTGAACCGGGCGCTGCCAGCAGGCGCTGGCGGCAAGTCAATCATACCGGCCATGGCGGTGATATTCCGGTTCGCTACCTCGTCATCAGCCTGTCGGGCGGAAGTCGCCTGATCGCCATCGGGCGTGACATGCGCAACGCGGTGGTGCTGCAGCAGCGCCTGCTTCAGGCGCAGCAATCGCTTGAGCGCGATTATATGCGCCTGCGCCAGATCGAGACGCGCTACCGGCTGCTGTTCGATCTGTCGTCCGAACCGGTGCTGCTTGTCGAGGCTGACAGCCAGCGTATTCAGGAAGCGAACCCGGCGGCCCATACCTTGCTGGAAGCCCGCTCCGGCAGTCTTGTTGGCACCAAGCTGACAGGGCTTGTCGCACGCGGTTCGCGCGATGCCCTGCTTGCCTATCTCGGCGCGGTGCTGACGACATCCGAAGTTTCGCCGCTAACGGTGGAGCTCGACCGGGCGCGCCAACAACTCATACTGTCGGCCACGGGCTTCCGCCAGCTCGGCGGACGCTATCTGTTGGTACGCCTTGCGCCGGCCAACGCGCGCTCGCCCGAAGGCGCGGCGACTTTGCTCGATATTGTCGAGCGGATGCCCGATGCCTTTGTCGTCGCCGATGCCAAGATGCGCATCATTGCGGCCAACATCGCATTCCTCGAATTGGCGCGCGCCGCCTCGCTCGATCAGATTCGTGGCCGTCCGCTGGGCGATTTCGTGGGCCGCCCCGGCATTGATCTCGATCTGATCGAGGGACAACTCACCAAGTACGGCCTTGCCCGAAACGTCAGCACCGTAGTGCGGGCGCAAGGGTCGGATATGGAGGAGCCGGTCGAGCTTTCTGCCGTGCGCACCTCGGGTGACGCGCCCTGCTATGGCTTTGCCATCCGCGAGATCGGTCGCCGCTTGCGCGATCTGCCGCCGGCGCCGCTCGATCTGCCCCGTTCGGTCGAGCAACTGACCGAGTTGGTCGGACGCGCCTCGCTCAAAGAGATCGTGCGCGAGAGCACCGATCTGATCGAGCGCCTGTGTATCGAGGCCGCGCTGGTCTACACGTCGGACAATCGCGCTTCAGCCGCAGAGATCCTCGGGCTGAGCCGCCAGAGCCTCTATTCCAAGCTGCACCGCTACGGTCTTGGCAATCTCGTTGGCGAGACTGAATAGGGCTTCGTTTAAGTGTAAGAATCATTTGACACTTGGAAGTGTCAACCATACCCTTCGGGTATGACGCAACCAGCCAGTTCAGCTGCATCAGCAGCCGCCCTAACGGTCTTGCCGGTCCGCCGCCCCGCCGCGCGGGACGTGCTGGAGTTGCTCAAGCCAATTACCTGGTTCCCGCCGATCTGGGCCTTCCTATGCGGTGTGGTCTCTTCGGGCCAGCCTGCTGCGGGACATTGGTTGGCGATCATTCTGGGCGGCCTGCTGGCCGGCCCGCTGGTCTGCGGCAACAGCCAGGCGATCAACGACTGGTTCGACCGGCATGTGGACGCGATCAACGAACCAAACCGCCCGATCCCCTCTGGACGCATTGCCGGCCGGTGGGGTCTGTGGATTGCCTGCGTGGGTTCGGTGATATCGTTTGGGGTCGGCGCGGCGCTGGGCCTGTGGGTTGCGGTCGCAACCATTGTCGGCCTCATCGCTGCATGGATTTACAGCGCGCCGCCGCTGCGCCTCAAGGCTAGCGGCTGGTGGGGGCCGGCACTTGTGGGTCTGACCTACGAAGGGTTGAGCTGGTTCACGGGTGCGGCGGTGATGACCAGCACTTTGCCGCAAACGCCCGTGCTCGTAATCCTCGTGCTCTATAGTCTGGGCGCGCATGGGATCATGACGCTCAATGATTTCAAGGCGGTAGAGGGCGATGTTAAGACGGGCGTGCGTTCGCTGCCGGTTATTTTAGGCGTGCGCAATGCCGCCTTGTTTGCCTGCGCGGTGATGGCGCTGGCGCAGGTCATCGTCATCGCACTTCTCGTGCAATGGGGGCTGAACCTCTCCGCCACGATTGTCGCCTTGGTCCTTGTCGCCCAGTTCGTGCTGATGCCGCGCCTGCTGCGCGATCCGGCCGCCAACACGCCTTGGTATAGTGCCACGGGCGTCAGCCTTTATGTGCTGGGGATGCTGGCGGCTGCCGGCGGCCTTGGCGGCCACTGGTGATGGGCATTCCCGCCCGCGGCACGAACCCGGCTCCCGGCTTCGGCTGGTTTTCCATCGTTCGCCTCGGTCTGGTGCAGGCCTCGATCGGCGCGATCGTCATGCTCGCTACTTCGCTGCTCAACCGGGTGATGGTCGTAGAATATGGCATGGCGGCGGCTATCCCGGCAGGCCTTGTTGCGCTGCATTATGCCGTGCAGCTAGCCCGGCCGGTCTGGGGCCACGGGTCTGACAAGGGCCATCGGCGCACCCCGTGGATCATAGGCGGCATCGCGGTGCTGGGCAGCGGGGCGCTGATCGCCGTCTGTGCACTTCCGCTGGTGGCGCCGCAGCCCTTGCTTGCTGTCGCCACCGCGATCCTCGGCTTTGTCCTGATCGGAGCCGGGGTCGGCGCGGCGGGCACATCCCTCCTCGCGCTGCTCGCTTCCGGCGTTGCGCCCAGACGGCGCGCGGCGGCAGCGGCGCTCACCTGGATCATGATGGTCATGGGTATCGTGCTCTCCGCCGGGATCGCTGGGGCACTGCTCGAACCATTTTCTTGGACGCGTTTGACGCAGGTTTCGGGGGGCATTGCCGCCACCGCACTGGCGCTGACCGTGGTGGCGACCTTCCGGCTTGAACGTTCGGCGCTGCGTGTCGTGCCCGCACCCGATGCGGCACCGGAGCAGAACCTCCGGGCTGCCTTGCGCGCCATCTATGCCGAGCCTGCAGCGCGCCGCTTCACCATGTTCGTGTTCCTTTCGATGCTTGCCTACTCGATGCAGGATCTCATTCTCGAGCCCTTTGCCGGGATCGTCTTTGGCATGACACCGGCGCAGTCCACATCGCTCTCGGCAGTCCAGCACAGCGGGGTGCTTATCGGCATGATCGTGGCCGGGGTCGGCGGCAGTGCCTTCAGTGGCCGCGCTGCGGGCGAACTGCGCGGCTGGATCACGGCGGGCTGCGTGGGGTCGGCGCTCGCGCTGGCGAGCTTGGCCATCGGCGCAGGTTTCGGGCCGGGCTGGCCGCTGGCCAGCAACATTGCCGCGCTGGGCTTTGCCAACGGGCTCTTTGCAGTCTCCGCAATCGGCATGATGATGAGCCTCGCGGGCTCCGGCACGGGCACCCAAGAGGGCGTGCGCATGGGCGTGTGGGGCGCTGCGCAGGCGATTGCTTTCGGCCTTGGCGGCCTCACTGGCGCCCTAGGCGTTGATCTCGCGCGCCGCGCAGAGAGCGACGGACAGGCATTTCAAACCATTTTTACGATCGAGGCGCTGCTGTTCATGGCGTCTGCGGTGATGGCAGCGCGTATCGCTGCACGCCCCGCTGCGATCATCTTGCGGGAGGCAGAAGCATGACCCAGATTGATTTCGATGCCATCGTTGTGGGCGGCGGCCCTTCAGGAGCCACGGCTGCGGCCGATCTTGCCCGCATCGGCCACACTGTGATGCTGCTGGATCGGGCAGGGCGGATCAAGCCCTGTGGCGGTGCGGTTCCGCCGCGCCTCATGGAGGAGTTCGGTGTGCCGGAAAGCCTTCTGGTCGCTCGCGCCCGCTCGGCCCGCATGGTCGCCCCGTCAGACCGCGCGGTCGATATGCCGGTGGGTGACATCGGCTATGTCGGCATGGTGGACCGGGATGTGTTCGATGAATGGCTGCGCAGCCGCGCCGCCAAAGTGGGGGCAGAGCGCCGCACGGGCACGTTCGAGCGCATCGAACGCGACGGGCAGGAAGGCGCAATTGTCGTTTACCGGGAAGGCCGCGGCGGGCCTGAGCAGCGCGTGCGCGCAAAAATCGTGATCGGCGCGGATGGCGCGCGTTCCGCCGTGGCGCGCGACAGCCTGCCCGGCAGCGAGAACGTCAAATGCGTGTTTGCCTATCACGAGATCATCAAGTCACCCGCCGCAACGCCCGAAGGTTTTGACGGCTCGCGCTGCGACGTGATCTACCAGGGCCGCTTCTCTCCCGATTTCTACGCCTGGGTCTTCCCGCATGGCGAAACCTCCAGCATCGGCGTTGGCAGTGCGCACAAGGGCTTCTCGCTGCGCGGATCGGTGAAGACCCTGCGCGACGAGCTGGGGCTGGCCGGCTGCGAGACCATTCGTAGCGAAGGCGCACCGATCCCGCTCAAGCCCTTGAAGCGCTGGGACAACGGGCGCGATGTGATTGTCGCGGGCGATGCCGCCGGCATCGTCGCACCGGCTTCGGGCGAGGGCATCTACTATGCCATGGCGGGCGGGCGCTATGTCGCTTCTGCCGCGCACACATTCCTGATGACCGGGCAGCCCAGCGCGCTGAAATCTGCGCGCCGCAGCTTCATGCGCGATCATGGCCGGGTGTTCTGGATTCTGGGCATCATGCAATACTTCTGGTATTCCAGCGACAAGCGCCGTGAACGGTTCGTGGCGATGTGCGCGGATCCTGATGTGCAGAAGCTGACGTGGCAGGCCTATATGAACAAGAAGCTGGTCAAGGCCGACCCGATGGCGCACTTGCGCATCTTCCTGAAAGACACCGCGCATCTCCTTGGAATAGGTGCGGTGCGCCGTTGAGAGTGTCTTCATGAATCGTCCTTTGTTGCTGCCTTTGGTGATCGCCGCCGTCTCAGCATTGCTGGTGGCAGGCGTTGGTGCGACGATGACCGATACCACGGGCTGGTATGAGACCTTGAACAAGCCAGCGTGGAACCCCCCGCCGGCCGCTTTCGGGCTCATCTGGACCATCGTGTTCGCGCTGATCGCGCTTGCGGGCGTCACGGCGTGGCGCGCGAGCCCCAACAGCGCTGCGACCGACACGCTGATTGGCCTGTTTTCGCTGAACGGCTTCCTCAACATGACCTGGACGGTGCTGTTCTTCCAGCTGCGCCGTCCTGATTTGGCGATGTACGAATTGGTCCTGTTCTGGCTTTCAATCGTGGCGCTGATCGTCGTTTTTGGCCGCTACTCGCGCACTTCGGTGGTCTTGCTAATGCCCTATCTGATCTGGGTGACGATTGCCGGGGTGCTCAATTGGCAGATCATCCAGCTCAATCCTAGCTTTTAGGGCTGCCGATGTTCGACTTCTCTGCATTCTTCGCCAGCGGTCACGCCGCCGATGTGGTGCTGGCAGTTTTGGCCCTTGAGACAGTGCTGCTGCTGCGCGCAGGCAGAAAATGCGAAGATGTCGTGCTTCTTCTGCTTCCCGCCGCGCTTATGATGCTGGGACTACGTGCCGCATTGGTTGGTGCGTCCTGGCCCTGGATCGCGCTGCCGCTGGCGGCCTCGTTCCCGGTCCATCTGGTCGATCTGCTGCGCCGGGGTGCGCCTCGGCAGTAGTCGCTCGATGCTATGGGGCGCCCCCCGGATACCAGTCCACGTCACGGGTTGCGACTTCTCCAAACGGAACACGTTCGGCCATGGCCATGCGCATGATCGGCCATGACGTGAACATCATGCTCAGGAACGGCCAGGGATCGGACGTATCCCAGGTGACATCGCGCGTTGAAAACAGCCGTTTGAGCTGCTCCTTGAATCCCCGGCGGCGAAACATCGCTAGTTGCGCCTCTGTCAGGCACGCATAGAATTGCTGAAGTTGCCGCTGCGGACGCACCCTGACCGGCGCAGTGTCTGCCGGATTGAGGACGGCGCGGGCGATATCTTCGGCTTCCCAGAAATGTAGGCCGCTGGTGGCGCGCGGGTTGCACTCGATGGCCCGCACTGTGCCAGCGGCATCGACGATGAAATCAAACGCGATAAACCCAGTCCATCCGCTGGCGTTCACGAACGTGTCGATCCAGCCACTGATCGCCGGATGCTCGACGCGCTCGAAGCTGATCGCGACCGAGCCGGCCATGACCGTGCCGCGATAGACCATGGTGGCGACGACGCGGCCATCGCGGGCAATCGTACAGCTGCTGTATTCTTGGCCCTCAACAAAGCGCTGAACGATCACCGGGGTGGCCGGGTCGGCAGGCGGCAAGTCGGAACCGCTGCGCACGATGTGCATGCCGCGTCCCGAGCATGAGAACACCGGCTTCACCACCACATCGCCGGTTTGCGCCAAGGCCTGCGCCCCGCCGGTTCCGAGCGTGTGCGTCTCCGGCACGCCAAGGCCGATGGCCTGAGCGATGCGCACGAACTCGGCCTTGTCGTGAAGCGCGATGACCTGATCCGAAGGCATGGTGAACAGGCGCACGCGGGGATCGAAGAGGTCACGCGCGAACGCCACGTGCATGGTC
>CANEVG010000133.1 GCA_947442095.1 Sphingomonadaceae bacterium | reverse complement strand
CGAAGGTGCACGCTATCGCACCGCGCTGATCAACGGTTGCCAGCTGTGCCAGGGCTTCCGTGTCAACCGGGATCGCGCTGCCAGCGATGGCCCGTCCGTCACCAACAACGGCCCTGCGCCGGACGAGGCATTCTATGCCGCCGTGCACGACTGGCGCACGTCTCCGGTGCTCAGCGCGCGCGAAAGGCTCGCCATCGAATATGCCGAGGGGATCGGGCTCGATCCGCAGGGTCTCGCCGCGAACGAAGAGTTCTGGGCGCGGTTCAAGGCGCATTTTTCCGATGCGGAGATCGTCGACCTCAGCTTTTGCGTGGCGGTGTGGATGGGCCTCGGCCGCGCAGCGCATGTCATGGGCCTCGATGCAGTCTGCGCCATCCCCGCGCTGCGCGAGGTGGCCTGAACCCGCTTTAAGCCCCAGGCTGGCAGGCGGGAGGGTTCACGATGGTACTCGGCAAGCACGACATCGATCGGCGCAGCCTGCTCGGCGCGCTGGCTGCCTCCGGGGTAGCCGGCGGGGTAGCCGGCGGGGTAGGCGTCGCAGCATCGGCGCAGGCGGCTGAACGATCCGCACCCAAAGCGGTTCACGTCTACGATGCGGTCGCCCTGCTGGAAGAGACCGTGCCCCACGGCACCACCCCCATCGGCCAGCGCTTCCGCGTGCCGATCATCGGCGGAACGTGCGAAGGGCCAGACATTCGCGGGCGCATTCTGCCGGGCGGGTTCGACTAGCAATTGACGCGCGCCGATGGCTATCTGGAGCTGGTGGCGGACTACTTCATGGAAACCGACGACAAGGTGCTGATCCAGGTCACCAATCGCGGGCTGCTCCATCTGGCAAGCCCCGGCAGACCGGCGAGTTATGTGATGTCCACTCCCCGGTTCGAGGCACCGATGGGCAAGTATGGCTGGCTCAACCAGTTCGTCTTCGCCGGTACCGTCGCGCCCGGTGTTGGCCCGAAGCCCTCGGTGCAGCTTTCGATCTTCAAGCTGGTTTAGGCGCCGGTTGCAGGCCCGGATTGCATTGGTTAGGCTGTTCGTCACGAGGGCCCCGCCATGGCGACGCAAACCAATCTTTCGATCAACCCGCGCCGGCTGTGGGACACGATCCACGACACGGCGCGCTTCGGTGCGACGCCCAAAGGGGGCCTGCGCCGCCTTGCCGCCTCTGCCGAAGACCGGCAGGTGCGCGACTGGCTGCGCACAGCATGCGAGGCAGCGGGCTGCACCGTGGCAGTGGACCGCTGCGGCAACATGTTCGCCACCTATCCCGGCCGCCACCCTGATCTGAAGCCCATCGCCACCGGCTCTCACCTCGATACCCAGCCCACGGGCGGGAAGTTCGATGGCATTCTTGGCGTGCTGGCCGGGCTCGAGGTGATCCGCACTTTCGCGGAGATGGGGTACCAGACCAATGCGCCGATCATGGTGGTCAACTGGACCAACGAGGAAGGCTCGCGCTTTGCGCCCGCCATGCAATGCTCGGGCGTTTACGCCGGTGCGCTGGCAGAAGATGCGGCACTTGCCACGCCGGACCGCGACGGGGTGACGCTGGGCGAGGCGCTGGAGGCCATTGGCTATGCCGGCAGCGAACCAGTGCGGCCCGACCGCTTTCAGGCGCTGTTCGAACTGCACATCGAGCAAGGCCCGATTCTCGAGGCCGAAGGCATTACCATCGGCGCGGTGCAGGGTGTGCAGGGGATCCGCTGGCACGAGGTGACCTTGCGCGGGCAAGACGCGCACACCGGCGCGACTCCGATGGGCATGCGCCGCGATGCGCTTTGCGGCATGGCAGCGGTGGTCAGCGCGCTGCAGGACATCGGCCGCCGCCATCCGCCCGGCGTTGCCAGTGTCGGCATGGTGGAGAACCGGCCCAACAGCCGCAACGTGGTGCCGGGCGAGGTTTTCTTCACCGCTGATATCCGTCATCCGGACGAGGCCGTGCTCGATGTAATGGAAGCGGCATTTCTTGCCGCGCTGGCCGAGGCCGCAAAGACGAACGGGTTGGTGGTGGAGCAGCGCCGCAACTGGCATTCGCCCGCCATCGCCTTCGATGCCGCGTTGATCGAATGCGTGAAGCTGGGCGCGGAAAAGGCCGGGTTCACCGCGCGCGACATCCTCTCCGGCGCGGGGCATGATGCGGCCTACATCGCGCCGCTGGTGCCCACCGCGATGATCTTCGTACCGTGCGAGGGCGGCATCTCGCACAACGAGATCGAGGCCGCGACGCTGGCGGACTGCGGCGCGGGCACGCAAGTGCTGCTTAATGCCATTCTCGAATATGATGCACGGCTGGGCTGAAACCGGCATAGCCTGCGAGCGAATACAAAAAGGGGAGCAATAATGAACGCGCCTGATCTCGCATCCTGGTGGATGCCGTTTACCGCCAACCGCCAGTTCAAGGCGCAGCCGCGCTTGCTGGCCGAGGCGCGAGGCATGTTCTACCGCTCGGTCGACGACCGCGAGATCTTGGACGGCACGGCGGGCCTGTGGTGCGTCAACGCCGGGCATGGGCGCGACGAGATAGCCGATGCCGTGTCGCAGCAAGTGCGTACGATGGACTTTGCGCCCGCGTTCCAGATGGGCCACCCCATCGGCTTCGATTTCGCCAGCCGCCTTGCCGAAATCGCGCCTGAGGGCATGGACCGGATCTTCTTCACCGGATCGGGCTCTGAATCGGTTGATACCGCGCTCAAGATCGCGCTCGCCTATCAGCGCGCCATCGGCCAAGGCACGCGCACGCGGTTCATCGGGCGCGAGCGGGGCTACCACGGGGTCGGCTTCGGCGGGGTCTCGGTCGGCGGCATTCTGAACAACCGGCGCGTGTTTACCAGCCTGCCAGGCGCGGACCACATGCGCCATACCCACGATCTGGCGCGCAATGCCTTCAGCCGAGATCTGCCGGAGTACGGCGCGGAGCTGGCGGACGATCTGGAGCGGCTGGTCATGCTCCACGGAGCCGAGACCATCGCGGCAGTGATCGTCGAGCCAGTGGCGGGCTCGACCGGCGTGCTCCTGCCGCCCAAGGGTTACCTCGAGAGGCTGCGCGAGATCGCGACGCGGCATGGCATCCTGCTGATCTTCGACGAGGTGATCACCGGCTTCGGGCGGCTGGGCACCCCGTTTGCAGTGGATTACTTCGGGGTGAAGGCGGATATCATCACCACCGCCAAGGGCATCACCAACGGCACGCTGCCGATGGGCGCGGTGCTGTGCAGCCGCGCGGTGCACGACGGGGTGGTCCATGGGCCGGAGAACCTGATCGAGCTGTTCCACGGCTATACGTATTCGGGTCACCCGGTGGCCTGCGCCGCGGGCCTTGCAACCCTCGATATCTATGCCCGCGAAGGGCTGCTGACGCGCGGCGCGGAACTGGCGAGGCTGTGGGCCGATACGCTACACGGCCTGCGCGATGCGCCCCACGTGATCGACGTGCGCACGATCGGCCTGGTCGGCGGGATCGAACTGGCCTCGCGCGACGGCGCGCCGGGCGCGCGGGCCTATGACGTGTTCACCGACTGCTTCCGCGCCGGGCTGCTGATCCGCGTGACGGGCGACATCATCGCGCTCTCGCCCCCGCTGATCATCGAGCCCGATCAGATCGGCCGCATAGCGGAGACAGTGCGCGGTGCGCTGGAACGGGCGGGCTGAACCCACTCAGCCATCCTTGTAGTAGGCGCTGTAGCCGTTGATTGCGGGTGCGCCGCCGAGGTGCGCGTAAAGCACGCGGCTGCCTTCGGGGAAGAAGCCCTTGCGCATCAGGTCGATCATGCCCTGCATCGATTTGCCTTCGTAAACCGGGTCAGTGATCATGGCTTCGGTTCGGGCGGCAAGACGGATGGCGTCATTGGTTTCCTCTGACGGGACGCCGTAAGCGGGGTAGGCATAGTCCGGATTGATCACGATCTCGTCCTCCCGGACAGTGCGGCCAAGGCCGACGAGTGCAGCGGTGTTGTCAACGATCGAGCGGACTTGCGCGCGGGTCTGGTCGAGCGTGCCCGAAGCGTCGATGCCGATGACGGTGTGGGCGCGGTCCTGCGCCGCGAAGCCGACGATCATACCGCCCTGGGTCGAGCCGGTGACGACACAGACCACGATAAAGTCAAACTTGAAGCCAAGCTCGGCCTCCTGGCGCGCAACTTCCTCGGCAAAGCCGACATAGCCAAGCGCGCCGTACTTGTGGACCGAGGCACCGGCAGGAATGGCGTAGGGCTTGCCGCCAGCGGCCTTGACGCTTTCGATCGCATCTTCCCAACTCTGGCGGATGCCGATGTCGAACCCGTCCTCGACGAGACGGCTGTCGGCCCCCATCAGCCGCGTCAGCAGGATGTTGCCGACACGGTCGTAGACGGCGTCATAATGCGGGACCCACTTTTCCTGCACGACGACGCATTTCATGCCGAGCTTGGCCGCGGTGGCGGCCACCATGCGGGTGTGGTTCGATTGCACGCCGCCAATGGAAACCAGGGTGTCCGCGCCCGAAGCAATGGCATCGGGCACGATGTATTCCAGCTTGCGTAGCTTGTTGCCACCGAACGCAAGGCCGGAATTGCAATCATCGCGCTTGGCCCAGATCTCGACCTTGCCGCCAAGCGCCTCGCTCAGGCGGGGGAGGTGCTCGATGGGGGTGGGGCCATAGGTGAGCGGGTAGCGTTCGAAGGGGGCGAGGAGGGACATTCGGGGCTCCGGAGTGCAGGTGATTCGCCTGTGAAGCTAGCCAAAAGACCGCGAAAGGTGCTTGCAATCTTGACCTTTCGACTGATTAAATGTCTGTCCAGTTGGCTATTTTGTACGCACTTGTTCCTCTAAAGAGACATACGGTGAACGATTCTTCCGCCCCTCTCGACAAGATCGACCGCAACCTGCTGCGTCTGCTGCAGGCAGATGGCCGCCGCTCCAATCAGGAACTGGCAGAAGCCGCGAATATCAGCCCCGCAACGTGCCATCGGCGCACCGCGCGGCTGGTGGAATGCGGGGCGATCACAGGTTTCCGGGGCTGCATTGATCCTGCCGTGGTGGCGCTGGGCACGCTTGTGATGGTCGGCGTGGTGCTGGATCGCTCGACGCCCGAAAGCTTCGCCGCGTTCGAGGGTGCGGTGGTCCACATGAAGGAAGTGCTCGATTGCAATCTGGTGGCGGGCGATTTCGACTATCTGCTCAAGATCCGGGTGCGCGACATCGCCGATTTCAACACGCTCCACGGCCAGCGCCTGCTCACCCTGCCGGGCGTTCGGCAAACACGAACCTTCTTCGTGATGAAGGAAGTGAAGGAAAACGCACCGCTGGGATTCTAGAGCGTGATTGCGCGTAATGCCGGGCAGGCATAGTCTGCGCCAAGGGTTTGCGGCGGGGGACGTGTTCATGCGCATACATCCGGTGCTGGGGCTGGCTTTGCTGGCGGGAGGTGCGGCGGCTGCGGCGACAACGCTGCAGCCCGCGCCGCGCGATGAGGCGGCGGCACTTGCCATGCTCGATCCCTCGCGGCTGGCGGCGGCGGCCTGTGCCGACCGAGCGCGGGGAAGCGAACCGGTGCTCCTGCGGCGGCTGAGGCAGGCAGCGGCACTGATGCGCCCGGTCGTACCGGGGCGCTTCCCGCTCTACGGCGGCGTACCGCGCTCGGCGTTGGAGCCCGGTGGGCTGACGGCAAAGGCGCGGCCCTGGTTCGATCAGGGCCTCGAGATGGCTTACAACTTCAACCACGCGGCGGCGGTCGCCTCCTTCCGCAAGGCGCAGGCGCTCGCGCCCGGGTGTGCGCTGTGCTTCTGGGGCGAGGCGCTAGTGCAAGGCCCCAATATCAACGCGCCGATGGACGCCAAGGCGCTGGCGCCGACGCTGGCCGCGCTGGCGAAGGCGCAGGCGCTCGCACCAGGCGCACCAGCGCTTGACCGCGCGCTGGTGGGAGCACTGGCGGCGCGCTATTCCGCCGATCCCAAGGCGGACAGGGCGGCGATGGATGCCGCCTATGCCGATGCCATGCTGGCGCTCGCCGCCACGGCTCCGGGCAACGATGACCTTGCCGTGCTGGCAGCCGAGGCGGCCATGGACACGACCCCATGGAACTACTGGCAGCCCGGCCGCCGGGAACCGCAGGCGCGAATCGACAAGGCGGTCGCGCTGGTCGAGGGCGTGATGGCGCGCCATGGCGGCAACCAGCAGGCAGCCCATCTCTATATCCACCTGATGGAAAACCACGTCGATCCTTCAAGGGCGGAGAAGGCAGCGGATGCCTTGGCAATGACCGCGCTGCCCGAGGCGGGGCACCTCGTCCACATGCCAGGGCATATCTACTACCGCATCGGGCGTTACGGGGATTCGATCCGCGCCAATGTGGCTGCGGCGAAAGCGGACGAGGCCTATCTGGCGCGGGTGCCGGACGACGGACTCTACCGCTACGGCTACTATCCGCATAACGTGCACTTCATCGTAACCTCGGCGCAGCAGGCGGGCGACCTTGGCCTTGCCGTGGCGCAGTCGCGCAAGTTGATGCAGATCATTCCCGGCGCGAAGGCGGTGGAACTGGGTTGGGTACAGGCGGTGGTCGCAGCGCCATCGTTCGCATTTGCACAAGGGGGGAGCCCAGCGCAGATCCTTGCCCTGCCAAGGCCAGATGCGCGCCTGCCTTATGTGCGGGCGATGTGGCACTATGCACGCGGCGTGGCTTTCGCGCGGCTCAAGCGGCCGGGCGCACTGGAAGCGGAGCTTGCGGCGATGGAACTGCTGGTGGCGGACCAGGGAATCAAAGTGCTGGAGGGACAGGGGGTGCCGGGCACGGACCTTATCCGGCTGGCGCAGCATGTCATGCGCGGCCGGCTGGCCTTTGCGCGCGGAGACTATGCGGCGGCGGCTCAGGCATACCGCAAGGCACAAGCGATCGAGGGGACGATCCCCTATCAGGAGCCGCCCTACTGGTACTACCCGGTGGGTCAGTCGCTGGGCGCGGCGCTGCTGGCGGCGGGCAAGGCGGACGAGGCGCGCGATGCGTTCCGTCAGGCACTGCTTGTCGCACCGGGCAACGGCTGGGCACTGTGGGGCCTTGCCAGAAGCGAACGGGCGCTGGGCCACGACCTTGAGGCGCGGGCCGCAGAGGCAGCGCTCAGCCGGGCCTGGCTGGGTGACCGGCGGCTCTTGACGCTCGACCGGCTGTGAAACGGTGCGGCAGGCCACGCGGCATTTGACACGCCCGCCGCGCCGCTTATCCCTATGCGCGATCTTACCAAGGGGAATTTCGTGAGCGCAGCAGGGGCAGGAACACTGGAGGCCACCACCAGCGGCGGGGTGCCCGAACTCAGCCGCACTTTGCTGCCACGCCATGTCTCGATGATCGCGATTGGCGGGATCATCGGCGCGGGGCTGTTTGTCGGCTCGTCCACCACGATCTCGCTGACCGGGCCGGCGGCAGTGATCTCCTATCTGATCGCGGGCCTCCTAATCCTGCTGGTCATGCGCATGATCGCGGAAATGGCCATCGTGCTGGAAGGCGTGCAGAGCTTTCCCGATTTCGCGCGCGCCGGGGTCGGCCATTTGGCCGGGTTCCTTTCGGGCTGGCTCTACTGGTATTTCTGGGTCGTGGTCGTGGCGGTGGAGGCGATTGCCGGGGCGAAGATCATCGGCGGCTGGTTGCCTGGCACACCTGAATGGGCAATCGGCGTAGCACTGATGGCGCTGATGACCGGGGTGAACCTGCTTTCCACGCGCTCCTACGGCGAGTTCGAGTTCTGGTTTGCCTCGATCAAGGTGGCCGCGATCATTGTGTTCATTCTGCTGTGCACCGCCTGGGTGATCGGGCTGACCGCACCGGGCGGCGCGTCAGTCGCCAATCTCAGCGCGCATGGCGGCTTCGCACCCCACGGCTGGGGGCCGGTGCTCGCGGGGGTCACTTCCACGATCTTTGCGCTGTGCGGCGCGGAAATCGCCACCATTGCGGCGGCCGAATCGCCCGATCCGGCCAAAGTCATCGCGCGCATGACGGTGTCAGTCATGGTGCGCATCGTGGTGTTCTATGTGCTTGCCATCGGCCTGATCGTGACAGTGGTGCCGTGGACTTCGGTGATCCCCGGGCATTCGCCGTTCGCCACGACGCTGGCCGCCATGGCGATCCCCGGAGGCGAGACGATCATGAGCGCGGTGGTGCTCGTGGCGGTGCTGTCGTGCCTCAACAGCGGGCTCTATGTCACCTCACGCGCACTGTTTGGCCTTGCCCGCCATGGTGATGCTCCGAACTGGCTAGTGCATCTGAGTGACCGCAAGGTGCCTGCCCGCGCGATCATTGCCGCTAGCCTGTTTGCCTACGGTGCGCTCGCGGCAGAGCGGCTTTCGCCCGACACGGTGTTCAGCTTCCTCGTCAATTCCTCAGGGGTCACGATGATCCTGCTCTACTTGCTCGTCGCGGTGGCGCAGCTGCGCATTCGCTCGCGAGTGGAGCGCGAGGACCCGGCACGGATCACGCTGAAGATGTGGTTCCACCCCTTCGGCACGCTGATCGCGGTGGCGGCGATGCTGGCGGTGCTGGTGTTCATGGGGCTCCAACCCGCGCTTGCCAGCCAGCTGTGGCTGAGTCTGCTGGTTGCGGCTGGGTTTGCGGCGGCGTTCTACCTGCTTAGGGCCGGAAGGCGGGCCTGATGCCGAAGGCGATTACGGCAGAGGAAGCCGCAGCGCTTGTCCAATCGGGCATGTGGCTCGATTACGGGTTCGGCGCGACACAGACCGATGTGTTTGACAGGGCGCTGGCCGCCCGCGCGCACGAACTCACCGGTGTGAAGGTGCGCAATTGTCTGACGACGCGGCCGCGCGCGTTTCAGGAGGCGGACCCGGAAGG
>CANEVG010000132.1 GCA_947442095.1 Sphingomonadaceae bacterium | reverse complement strand
GCTGCGGCATGGCTGGGCCGCTGCTCCACGAACGCGAAGTTTTCGGCAAAGCCTGCGATCTGCTCCAGCACCGCGACCGACCCGGCATGCATCGGCCCGGCAAAGCTCGCCAGGCCGCCCATCTGCGCAGTCCACGAACGGGCAAGCTCGTCCACCCGGCCCTGCAGATGCGCCACCATGCGGCGGAACGCGGCGATGCGCGCGGCAGGCGGCGTTGTCGGCCAGGGACCATGATCGAACGCAGCGCGCGCAGCCGCCACCGCCGCGTCCATGTCGGCCGCGTCCGCCTCGGCCACGCGGGCGACGACTTGCTCGGTATCGGGCGAGATCAGATCGATCAGCCGCCCGCTGTGCGCCGCAATCCACGCGCCGCCGATATAGAGCTTTTCGGGATGGGCGACATGCACGCCTTCGGGAAGCAGGGGCATCACAGGGTCTCCAGAGCCATGGGGGGAAGCGCGCATTCGACCTTCTCGATCTTGCCGCCCTTTGTCGTGTAGAAAATGAACTGGCGGATTTCCTGCACCACGCCGGCCTCGATCGGGAAGAACCCGGTCGCACCTTTCGCATCGAGTGCTTCGCGCGTCAGGTCCTTCTTCGCAGCGATCCGCACCACGGCATCGATCGCGGTGCAGGTCTCGCCCGCCGCGAAGTTCAGAATGCGCACGGTCTCGTCCACATTGTCGTGCAGCCAGGCGTAGAAATCCTTGAGCTCCTGGCGCGAGGTGATCACGATCCCGAAGAATTCCATGTGCGGCGGATCGACATAGAAGTCCGCCACACCATCGTAATCGCGCGCGTTGAAGGCCGCCAGATAGCGGTCATAGGCTGCCCGGTCGAGCATCACGCAGTCTCTCCCCAAGATCATGGCCGGATTCGGCTCCGGCCAATACTAACAAATGATACGATTGACGCAAGCATGCATGCTGTGGTCGCACGAAAAAGGGGCGGCCATCGCTGACCGCCCCTTTCTCCCCCATGGCTAGATGCGTGGGTGCCGGCTTCAGAACTTCTTCTGAACCGTGAGCGCCCACTCGCGCGGACGGCCCACTTGGCTGTAGATCGTACCCGTGAAGCCCTGCACGGCAGCAAAACGGAACGGATTGTAGTACTCGTTGAACAGGTTCTGCACTTCGACCGAGACCGAGAGGTCCTCGCTCGCATTGCGCCAGGTCAGGCGCGCATTGGCCAGCGTATAGGCGTTCGCAAACTCGATCGGCGCACCGCCTGCGATGCGGCCGTTGTTGTTGCGGCCGAAGTAGCTGATGTCGAAGCGCGGCGTGACCGAGCCCGAAGAACCCAGCTCGGCCTTGTACTGGATGCCCGCGCTCCACTTCCAGTTCGGTGTCGCCAGCGGATCGCTCAGCAGAACGGCATTGCCGACGCGCGGGTCGATGTTAGACCAGTCGCCATCGATGTAACTGACCGCGCCATCGAGCGCGAGACCCTCGATCGGATTGGCCTGCACTTCAAGCTCGACACCCTTGATCTTGCCGTTGCCCGCGTTCTGACGCGCACCGCAAGGAGCGTTTGAGCCCAGCGACGCACAGGTGATCAGCGGCAGCTGCACATCCTGATAGTCGTTAATGAACGCCGAGACGTTTACGCGCAGGCGGCGGTCGAACAGGTCAGTCTTGAGGCCCGCTTCGTAGGCGGTGACGGTTTCCGGACCGAAGCTGCCGTTCAGCGCCTGGGGCGCATCGAACGGACGCGCGGTCACGCCGCCGCCCTTGAAGCCGGTGCCCACGGTGACATAGGCGAGCACTTCGGGCGAGAAGCGGTAGTCTGCCGACACGCGCCAGTCGACACGGTTGCCGTCAAACGTCGCGGTCACCCCGTTGAGCGCGCCAAGGAAGTACGACACCGACCGGTCGTAGTTGAGGCGCACGAAGGTGTAGTCCTTGTGTTCCTCGGTATAGCGCAGGCCGCCGGTCAGGGTCAGCCCATCGATCGGCCGCGCGATAACCGTGCCGAACACGGCCTTGCTGTCGGCATTCACCGGGTCGTTGCCGAGGAACTGGAAGTTCAGCCCCGGCGCGATGTAGCGAATGTCCTGACGGGTGAAATAGGTCGAGCGCTGGTCGGAATAGAAACCGCCGACCGTGAAATCGATCTTGTCACCGATCTTGCCGTTGAGGCGCAGTTCCTGGCTGAAGAACCAGAACTTGAGGTCGTTGTACCCTTGCCCAACCACGTTGAGATCGGGCGTGAAGTCGTCGTCCGTGCCCCACTGCGTGTTGTATTCGCGGTAGGCGGTGATCGACTGGATGTTGAAGTTGTCACCCAGCTTGAACGTGCCGTTGCCCGAAACACCCCAGCCGGAGAACTTCGTGCGGTTGGGCATGTCGTACCCGTCCTTCACCTGGCCCCACGGCCCGGGAATCGACAGCCCCGGCGGCGGCGTGTTTCCGGGCGCATAGAAGTTCGCGAACGTGCAGAACCGGCCGCACAGATAAGTGGGGCTGATCCGCGCAGGGTTGGCGGTCGTGAGGACTTCCGCCGCGTTCGTGCGGTTTTCGTAGGTATAGTCACCCGATACGATATAATCGATGTTGTCGTTCGGGTTATAACGGACGGAAGCGCGGATCCCCGCGTAATTGCGCTCGCCCAGCTTGTCGATCAGGCAGTTCTGCCCGCTGCTGGGCCTCGCGCCAATACCTTGCACGTTGTTCGGGAACACGCAGCCATAATCGAGCTGATCGACATAGCCGTTCTGCCGCTTGTAAACGCCCGAGACGCGGGCAGAGAGCCCTTCGGCCAGCTTGAAGTTGGCGCTGCCGCGCAAGTCGGTGCGCTGGCGGCTGCCGTAGACGGCCTCGACCATGCCGCTGTTGTCTTCGGTCGGCTTCTTCGAGAACAGCTTGATCGCGCCGCCGATGGAGTTGCGCCCGGTGTTTGTGCCTTGCGGGCCGCGCAGGATTTCTACCCTGTCGAGATCGAGCAGATCGAGAATGCCGCCGGTCAGCGTCGCGAGGTACACATCGTCGACATACATGCCGACGCCCGGTTCATAGGCGGGGTTGAAGTCGAACTGGCCGATGCCGCGGATCGAGGCGCCCAGCGAGGAACCATAGGCACCGCCTTGCGCATTGAGCACCACGTTGGGCGCCTGCGCGGCGATCTGCGAAAGATCGGTCTGGTTGCGCGAGGCGAGCAACGCGGAATCGATCGCGGTGATCGAGATCGGCGTATCCTGCAGCCGCTGCGAACGGAACTGCGCCGTCACGACGATTTCCGCGATTCCGGCCGGGGCTTCCGCCGCATCGGCGTCGGCTTGAGCCTGCGGGGCATCCTGAGCAAACGACGGGGCTGCCAGCCCGAGGGTCAGCGCAAGAGCACTGCCGGAAGCAAAAAGGCGCAATGATTGCGTGGGTGACTTCGCCATGGGGTAACCCCTCTCCTGTTTTGGTCCTCTGCAGGGACCGTTCTACCGTTTGTTAGTAAGGCATACTAATTTGCCCTTGGCAAGCCCCTGCAGCGGGGATTTTGTGCGGAAAGGCTCCCTCTTGCCGCCCGCCACTTGCCGTATGCGCCACACATCGCGATAAGCGCGCCATGGCCTCCAAGATTGCCGCACCTCCCGCCCCTGCCCGCCCGCAGCTCGATCTGGGCGAAGATGCCGCGCTGCTGGTCGATCTGCTCAAGCTCGCCACCTTCATCGCGCAGCCGATGCGGGAAGGCGTGGCCGAACCGCTGGGACTCTCGGCCAACGACCTCAAGATCATCCTCGCGCTGGGCGGCGAAGGCGAACTCGCCGGGCACGAGCTGTCGGACATCATGGGCCTGCCGCCGATGAACGTGAGCCGCGCCATCGCAGCCCTCACCGCGCGCGGGCTGGTCGAGCCGGGCCAGGACGCCTCCAACCGCCGCCGCAAGCCGGTGCGGCTGACGGCGAGGGGCGCGGCGCTGTTTCAGCGGACGATCCCGGCGATGGCAGACATCGGCGGCAAGCTGTTCGCCGATTTCACGCCGGCGGAGCGCGCCGTGTTCCACAGCGCGGCGCAGGCGATTCTGGCGCGGATGACGGGCGGGGCTTAGGCGCTCAGAGCCTGCTCGCAAATCCGGCCGTTCCGACCCGAAGCGCGCGGATCCAAAGAAAGCCGCCGTTCGCGCAGCGGTCCCGGGTGGAGAAAAATGTTCGGCCTGCTGGAATAGATCGCAATCGGCCTCGTTGTCGTGGTGTTCCATCCAGCAGGAGACCCGACATGACCATTCGCAAGATCACGATCGCAGCCGTTACCCTCACCTCCATCATCGGCCTCGCCGCCAGCCCCGTTTTTGCCCAGGTCGAAATGCAGCGCCCCAAGAAGATCGAGAAGGTGCAGAAGGTCGAAAAGGTGGAGAAGATCGAGCGCGCAGAACGGGCGCAGCGTGCGGAGCGCACCGAGCGCACTGAGCGGACCGAGCGCACCGAAAAGGCCGAGCGTGCCGAAAAGGCCGAGCGTGCCGAAAAGGCCGAGCGGCCCGAGAAGGCTGAGCGCGCCGAGAAGGTTGAGCGTTCCGAGAGGTCCGAGAGCTCCGGCCGCGGCTGACCGCAACTGCCCGCAGCAGGGGTCACACCCAAGTGGGCTGTCTCTCCGTTCAGGGAGAGGCAGCCCTCCTGCTTTCCCGCGGTTCTCCGCGGATAAGCCTCCCCCCCTACTTGTCCTTCAGCGCCGCAAACGCCTCCAGCCGGAATGCTTCTGCCAGCACCGGATGGGCAAAGCTCATCGGCACTTCCTGCCGGTGCGGCCAGGTCGGGCGGTAGTTCTCCTCAGGCAGGATCACGTCCGGACCGAGGGGATTTTCCGGATAGCACACCACGGCGGGCTGCAGGTGCGAAACGGTGTGTGCCCAGCCGGTTTCGTAATCGCCCTGCCACTGCATCAGATAATTGAGCCGCTTGATCTTCCACACGCCGTTTTCGCGCACATAGTCGTTCTCGTAGATGCCCGATTCCCAGAACTGCTGCGGCACATGCTCGGGCTTGTCGGCCAGCACTTCGTCATGCCAGCCGCCGGCCAGAATGCCCCGGAAGCGGCCCTTGGCGGTCTGCCGGTCGGGCGCGATGGTGATCACGTCCTGCATCTGGAAATGGTCGAGCAGGAACCCGTGGATCGGCCCGCGCTTGCCATCTGTGAACATGTTCTGGAACCACGTGCCATAAAGCCGCATCACGCCGGCGTGGCCGCGATACTCGCCCGAGAGGAACACCACCGCACCGTCTTCGGCAAACAGCCCGGCCACTTCCTCGGGCCGGTTGTAATCGATGTAGTAGCCATAGGCCATTTGCAGGCGGCGGATCGCGCTCTCGTCTTCCAGTTCGCCCACGCGGTTTTCCAGCGCAGCGAGGCGGGTTTCCATATCTGACATGCTCTGCTCCCCAATGGGCTTCCAAGGCCATCCGGCGGACCGGAATTTGTAAGTAAGGCTAACCATTCGTGAAACGATTGGCAATCGCCTCTGCTGCGGCCATGCTGCGCGGCGGGGAGATATGCATGGAATCGCAACGGGATTCGAAACGGGTACCAACGACAGCCGAAATCCGCACCGTGATCGCGGCCTCGGCGGCAGGCACAGCCTTCGAATGGTATGATTTCTACATCTACGGCACACTCGCCCCGCTGTTCGGCAAGCTGTTTTTCCCTGGCAGCAGCCCCGCCGCAGGGTTCCTGCTCGCGCTCGCCACTTTCGGCGTGGGCTTCGCGGTGCGCCCGCTGGGTGCGGCCTTGTTCGGCACCTTCGGAGACCGGTTCGGCCGCAAGGTGACGTTCCTTGTCACCATTTCGCTAATGGGCTTTGCCACCACCGCGATCGGCCTGCTCGGTACGTTCGCGCAGTGGGGCATTGCCGCCCCGATCCTCCTCGTGCTGCTGCGCGCGCTGCAGGGCCTTGCGGTTGGCGGCGAATATGGCGGCGCGGTGATCTATGTGGCCGAACACGCCCCGCCCGGAAAGCGCGGGTTCTACACTGGCTGGATCCAGATCGGCGCGACAACCGGCTTCTCGCTCAGCCTGCTCGTCGTGCTCGTCACCAGCAGCCTGATGAGCGAGGCGGCCTGGGAAGCCTGGGGCTGGCGCGTGCCGTTCATTCTTTCGCTGGTGCTGCTTGGGGTATCGCTGTGGATGCGGCTCAAGCTTTCCGAAAGCCCGGTGTTCGCCGCGATGCAGGCCGCTGACGAAGTGGCCAAGAGCCCCTTGCGCGAAGCCTTCGCCACCCCGGCGCGGGTGCGCCGGTTGCTGGCCGTCACGTTCGGCGGCGCGGTGGGGCAGGCGATCATCGGCTATACCGGCCTGATCCAACTGCTCACTTTTCTGCAGGTATCCGTCCACGTCGACCCTGTGCTGACCCGCGTGCTGCTGATCGGCGTGCTTGCCAGCGTGGCGCTCGGCAATGTCGCGGCGGGCTGGCTATCAGACCGAATGGGTCGAAAGCCTGTGGTGCTGTTCGGCTATCTGATGTTTCTAGTGGTGCTGTTTCCGAGTTTCGGGGTGATTGCCGATCAGGCGAACCCGGCACTGGCCCGCGCGGCAAAGGATTATCCGGTGGTCGTCTATGGCCACGATTGCTCCTACAATCCCTTCGCACAAAATGGGCAGGCCAGTGCATGCGGCAAAGTGCTCGATACGCTTACGCGGATCGGCGTGCCCTACGCGAAGGAGGATAGCGCCTATGAGGCGGCTCCCAGAGTGACCATCGGCGGGCAGCCAACCGATGCCGATGCGCTGGCCCCTGCGCTCAAGGCAGCCGGCTACAGCATCGACCCGGTTCGTCCGCCTGCCGGCAATCTGGTGCTGATCGTGCTGGCCATGCTGGCCATCGCGATCCCCGGCGTCATCGCCTATGGACCGATGGGCGCCTGGATGACCGAGCTTTTTCCGGCGCGCACACGCTATTCCTCGCTCGCCACCTCCTACAACTTCGGCGTGGGCATCTTTGTCGGGTTCATGCCGTTCACCGTGCAGGCCATCGTTGCCACCACGGGGGATGTGATGGCCGGGTTCTGGTATCCCTTCCTGATGGTAGTGCTCTCGGTCATCGTGGCCGTGTTCGGCATGCCCGAAACCGCTGGCACAAAGCTGAAGGAAAGCGACGCAGAATGAGCTTTGCAGGACAAGTCGCGTTCGTCACTGGCGGGGTGACGGGCATCGGGCTCGGTGTCGCACAAGCGCTCAGCGACGCGGGCCTGCGCCTTGCACTGAGCTACCGAAACGCGGACCACCGGGCTCAAACCGAAGCGTGGTTTGCCGCCAAGGGCCGCGAAATGCCGCTGTTCGTGAAGCTCGACGTCACCGACCGCGCCGCATTTGCCGCTGCTGCAGATAGCGTTGAGGCGCATTTCGGCGCAGTGCACGTACTGGTCAACAACGCCGGGGTTAGCGTGTTCGGCCCCACCGACGAGGCGAGCTATGCCGACTACGACTGGATCATGGGGGTCAATTTCGGCGGCGTGGTGAACGGCCTTGTCAGCTTCATGCCCAAGCTCAAGGCCGCCTCGGGCCGCCGCCATATCGTCAACGTCGCCAGCATGGCTGCCTTCCTGCCCGGCCCGCAGGCGGGCATCTACACCGCGAGCAAGTTCGCGGTGCGCGGCCTCACCGAATCGCTGCGTTACAATCTGGCGCCCCACGGCATCGGATGCTCGCTGTGCTGCCCCGCGCTCACCCGCACCAATGCGTGGGATTCCGCGCTCAAACGCCCCGAAGCCTTTGCGCAGAGCGGCTTCGCGCCGCCTGAGCGCGCCGAACTCGAACAGTTCGGCACCGCATTCGAGGCGGGCATGGACCCGTACGAAGTCGGCACCAAGATCCTGCAGGGGATGGAGCGGGGTAACGGCCTCATCTTCACCCACCCCGAATTCGCCGATGACTTCCGCGAGATCTATGAGGCCAGCATCGCCGCCCTGCCCGACGAAGAAGCCCCGCCCGCGCGCCTAGCCATCGAAAGCCTGCGCCGCGCGGCCAGCGCGGCGGCGGCGGCTGGAACGGTTATCGGGCTCGGCGATCTTACTTGAGAGGCGCTTGCGCCGGGCCGCACGCGCGGTAGTCTGGCGGAACATCCTGAAAGGCCCTCCCCATGTGCGATGAAATGACCGAAGCCGAAAACGCCGCCTGGCTCAGCCGCCGCCAGTTCGGCGCTTTGGGCGCCGGTGCCGCGGTCATGGCCGCAGTTCCCGGATGCCTCGCCCAGCCCGCACCCGCAGGCCTGCCCACCAAAGCCCGTGCCGTCACCGTCACCACGCCAGACGGCAAGGCCGATGCCTGGTTCGTCACGCCCGAGACCGGCAAGCATCCTGCCGTCATCATGTGGCCCGATATTGCGGGCCTGCGTGAGGCCTACAAGACCATGGCCGCGCGCCTAGCCGCCTCTGGCTACGCCGTGCTGGTGGTGAACCATTACTATCGCGGCGCGGTCGCCCCGGTGCTCGATTCGCTGGTCGCGTGGCGCACGCCAGAGGGGCAGGCCAAGCTCAAGCCCCTCATCGCGGGAATCACGCCCGCAGGCACGATCAGCGATGCGACCGCATTCGCCCAATGGCTAGACGGTCAGGCCGAAGTCGATACCGCAAGGAAGATTGGCACCTGCGGCTATTGCATGGGCGGGCCCTACACCGTGCGCACCGCCTTCGCGGTGCCCGCGCGCGTGGGCGCGGCTGCCTCGTTCCATGGCGGGGGCCTCGTCGGCGATGCGCCGGAAAGCCCGATCCAGCTCCTTGCCAAGACCAAGGCATCCTACCTCATCGCCATCGCCAAGAACGACGACGCTGCAGCGCCCGGTGAAAAGGACGCGCTGATCGCCGCCGCCAAGGCCGCGGGGCGCCCGGCCGAAGTCGAAGTCTATCCTGCCCAGCACGGCTGGTGCACGATCGACGCGCCGATCCATGATCCGGTGCAGGCCG
>CANEVG010000131.1 GCA_947442095.1 Sphingomonadaceae bacterium | reverse complement strand
GGCAGGAAGACCTCGCGCGCATCGCCACGTTGGAACAGGGCAAGACGCTGGCTGAAACGCGCATCGAAGTCATGATGAACGTCGGCCTGTTCAATTTCTATGCGGGCGAAGTGTTCCGGCTTTATGGCCGCGCGCTCGTGCGCCCGGAGGGCATGCGTTCCACTGTCACACACGAACCGGTCGGCCCGGTAGCTGCATTCGCGCCCTGGAACTTTCCGCTGGGAAATCCGGGCCGTAAGCTGGGCGCGCCGATCGCGGCGGGTTGTTCGGTGATCCTGAAGGCGGCGGAGGAAACCCCGGCTTCGGCGCTGGGGGTGCTGCAATGCCTGCTCGATGCCGGGCTGCCCAAGGAAGTGGCGCAGGCGGTGTTCGGCGTGCCCGATGAAGTCAGCCGCCATCTGCTGGGCTCACCGATCATTCGCAAGCTGAGCTTCACCGGCTCGACCGTGGTTGGCAAGCATCTCGCCAAGCTCGCCATCGGGGACATGAAGCGCACGACGATGGAGCTGGGCGGGCACGGCCCGGTGCTGGTGTTCGGCGACAGCGATCTGGACCGGGTGCTTGATACCGTCGTGCCGCACAAGTACCGCAATGCAGGGCAAGTCTGCGTCAGCCCCACGCGGTTTATCGTCGAGGAAAGTGTCTACGACCGCTTCCGCACCGGCTTCACCGAGCGCGCCAAGGCAATCACAGTGGGCAACGGGCTGGATGAGGGCACGCGCATGGGGCCGATGGCCAACCCGCGCAGGCCTGAGGCGATGGACCGGCTGATCGGCGATGCTGCGGCGCGCGGGGCCATGCTCCACACCGGCGGGGAGCGTGTCGGCAATGCCGGCTTCTACTATGCGCCTTCGGTGCTGTCCGACATTGCGCTGGATGCGCTGATCATGAACGAGGAACCGTTCGGTCCGATTGCGCTGATCAACGCCTATGCCGGTGAGGAGGCGATGATCACCGAGGCGAACCGCCTGCCTTATGGCTTGGCGGCTTATGCTTGGACCACCGACGGCAAGCGCCAGCAGCGCCTCGCCCGCGAGCTCGAGGCTGGGATGGTGGGCATCAACACCACGATGATCGGCGGTTCGGATGCGCCCTTCGGCGGCGTGCGTTGGTCGGGCCATGGATCTGAGGACGGGCCGGAGGGTGTCCTGGCATGCATGGTGACCAAGGCGGTGCACGAGGGGTGAGCCGCCAACGTGGAGCCTGTTTGCCGATGCGGGGGATGGCGGGTTTGGTGCGGGGCTGGTATGCGCCGCAGATTAGCATTCCCCATTGTCGAGCCCACCATGAATCGCGCCGCCAAAGCTGCCTTGACTGCATTCGTGGCCTGTCTTGCCGCGCCCGTCTGCGCTGCGGAGGAAGACACGCAACTCTGGACTGCGGCGATGGCGATGGTCGATGTGCCGCGTGGGCCGGGCCGGGTGCCGCTGGTGGTCATGGCCGATACACAATACCGCTATTTCGGCAACGCCTCACGCCTCGGGCAGAATCAAGTTCGCGCTTCGCTGGGCATCCGGGTGAACAAGACCACAGTGCTCTCGCAAGGCTATGTCTATACGCGTACGTCTCCTTCGGCGGGCCTGGTCAGCCACGAACACCGCCCCTTTCAACAGGCGATGTTCCGCATCGTCGGCAACGGCAGAGGGCCGACGGTGATCGGGCGGACCCGGCTGGAGGAGCGCTTCCTCGAAGGCTCGAGCGACATGGCGGTGCGGGCGCGGCAGATGGTGCGCGTGAACGCGCCGCTGGGCCGAGGGTTTGTGGCGATCGGCACGAGCGAACTCTTCGTGAACCTCAATTCGGCGGATTGGGGGCCGCGCGCGGGGTTCGATCAGTTGCGGTTGTTTGGCGGGATCGGCGTGCCGATTGCGCGCGGGCTTTGGATCGAGGCCGGATACATGAACCAGTATGTCGCGCGGCACGCCCGCGCCGACCGGATGAATCACAACATCAGCCTGACACTGTCGCTTGTCCGGTAAGCGCGCGCGGGCTGGCAGCGGAGAGGACCAGCCCATGAATGAACCGCTCAAGACAGCCCCCCTGAAAACCGGCGGCGCGCAAGGCTATTTGCGCATTGCGACCGAGGAAGCCTTCGCCACGCAGGAACAGATCGATGTGTTCCTGCGGATGATCCGGGACGGCACGGCGGACAAGGGCATGGTCTCGCTCTGGGGCTTCTATGCCACCAGCCCCTCCGAGCGCGCCACGCAGATCATGGACCGGCTCCTCGACCTTGGCGAGCGGCGGATTGCTGATATGGACGCGACCGGCATCGACAAGGCGATCCTCGCGCTGACCTCGCCCGGCGTGCAGCCGATGCTCGATGCGCCAGAGGCCAAGGGCATTGCCGCGCGCGCCAACGATACCTTGGCGGCGGCCTGCGCGAAGTACCCAGACCGCTTCATCGGGCTCGGTACCGTCGCGCCGCAGGATCCGGAATGGTCGGCGGCGGAAATCCGGCGCGGCGCAAACGAACTGGGCTTCAAGGGCATCCAGATCAATAGCCACACGCAGGGCGAATACCTCGACGACCCCAAGTACGATCCGATCTTCCGCGCGCTCGTCGATGTGGGGCAGCCGCTATACATTCACCCCGCCACGCCGCCTGACAGCATGATCGGGCCGATGATCGAGAGCGGGCTGGATGGCGCGATCTTCGGCTTCGGGGTGGAGACGGGCATGCACCTCCTGCGCCTCATCACCATCGGCATTTTTGACAAGTACCCTGACCTTCAGATCATAGTCGGTCATATGGGCGAGGCGCTGCCCTACTGGCTCTACCGGCTGGACTACATGCATCAGGCGGGCGTGCGCTCGCAGCGCTATGAACGCATGAAGCCGCTGAAAAAGACCATCGCTGAATACATGCGCTCCAACGTGCTGATCACCAATTCAGGCATGGCGTGGGAGCCGGCGATCAAGTTCTGCCAGGAGGTGGTGGGTGAGGACCGGGTCATGTACGCGATGGACTATCCCTATCAGTATGTGGCGGAGGAAGTGCGCGCGATGGATGGGATGGACATGAGCGCCGAGCTCAAGAAGAAGTTCTTCCAGACAAACGCCGAGCGCTGGTTCAAGCTCTGAAATCATAGGTCCGCAGGCGGAGAGGGAAAGCTTTGAACGAAAAGGTCCGCTCCACGTTGGCCCCGGGCGCGCGCTATGCGCTCGTTATCCTTGCGCTGACCCAGGCGATGAGCCTGCTCGACCGGCAGATCCTCGCCATCCTTGCGCCGGCGATCAAGAAAGATCTCGGTGTCGGTGATGCCGAGATGGGATTGCTCTATGGCACCGTGTTCGCGCTGTTCTATGCGCTGTTTTCGCTACCTGTCGGGAGGCTTGCCGATGGTTGGGTGCGCACGAAGCTGCTCGCGATCAGCATCCTGTTCTGGTCCGCAGCAACGGGCCTTGCGGGCCTGACCACCAGCTTTTCACTGCTGGCGCTTTCGCGCCTCGGCGTGGGGATCGGCGAGGCGGCGACGTCTCCGGCAGGCACTTCGCTGATCTACGACTACTGGCCGCGCGAGCGGCGCGGGTTTGTCATGGCAGTCATGGCTTCGGCCATTGCGCTGGGGCTGGGCGGCTCGCTGATACTGGGCGGTGTGGCGGCGGGCTGGTGGGATGCGGCGCATCCCGGCTCAGCGCTCAGGGGCTGGCAATTCGCCTTCCTTGTGGCGGCCGCCCCCGGCTTCGTTCTGGCGATATTCCTGTGGACGATGCGCGAGCCCGAGCGCGGCGGAATGGACGGCATTGCCACCCCGCCCGATCCGCGCCCCTTTGCCGCGAGCCTTGAGATGCTCGGCGCGGTGACGCCGGGCTTCCATCTGATCGTGATGCGCATGCGGCGCGCCAGCGCGGCGATGGTGGGCCGCAACCTGCTCTCCATCGGCCTGATCACGGCGGCGATGATCGCGCTGACCATGCTGAGCACCGCGATCTCGCCGCGGCCGTCACTGTTGCTGGCAGGCATCTCGATCAATCCGCATGCACTGCAATGGAGCGTGATCGGCTTCGGCCTCGTCGTGATCGTCAATCTCGTGCAGGGCGTCAGCCTGTCGGACCCCGAGGCCAGCCGCGTGATCCGGGGTTCGCCCACGCTGATGATGTGCATGGCAGTGGGCATGCTGCAATCGGTGATCAACTACGGGATGATGGCCTTCAACCCCACTTTCCTGATCCGCACTTATGGCCTTTCGATGCAGGAAACCGCGCTCAAGTTCGGGTTCCTTTCGGCAGGTATTGGCATCGTCGGCCCGCTGCTGTGGGGGCCGCTGTCCGATTGGCTGCAGAAGCGCTGGCCTGGCAGCGGCCGCGCCGGCGTTGCGCTGCTGACCATGGGGCTTTCCCCGATAATGTCGTTGTGGGTCTATACCGCGCCGAATGCTGACGATTTCCTCTGGAGATTCCTGCCTTATGCCTTCGTGCTTACCGGCTGGCTGCCGCCGCTCTATGCGATCATGTTCGATCAGGTGCTGCCGCGCATGCGCGGCCTGACCTCTAGCCTCTACCTCCTGGTGATGACGATCCTGGGCCTCGGCATCGGGCCTTACATTGTTGGCCTCTTGTCCGACGCGACAGGCGATTTGCGCTTTGCCATGCTGTGTATCAACGCGGCTGCGCTTCCGATCGTGGTGCTGATGGTGCTGATCGGGCGGCGGGCGGTGCGCGACGAGGCGGCACTGGTGGTGAACGCGGCGGGGTAGAGCTCAGGCGGGTGGGTTCGCGCCAAGCGCCGCATCAAGCGCGGCCGTATCGCTGAGCACCCAGATTTCGCGGATGCACTGGCCGTCGAACTGGAAGAGCGCTGCGCCAGCCCAATCAACGTGCCGCCCTGTCGGCGCAAAGCCGCGGAACGGGCCGACATGCGTGCCGGAAAAGCGCATCTTCGCGAAAGCTTGTTTCTCTTCCCAAACGCAGGCTTCGATGGCGCAGTGATAGCCGGAGAGGGCGGTGCGCACCATCGTGACGATGTGCCAGAAGGCGTCCCGGCCCACGATCGCGGGGCCGAGCGAGCCCTGGAAGCGGAAATCCCTCGTCACCAGTTCATCGAGCGCCGCCCGGTCGCCGGTGTTCCACACGCGGTCGTAGAAGCTGCTGACGAGGCGATGGGTGGTCATAGCGTTGGTGCTCCTATCGCCCCTTCTTCGCGATACTGGCGTTGAAATCGGGGTCCTTGTTCGCAACCCAATCGACGAACTTGCGCACGGCTGGGTTGGCCAGCAGCACGTCCACGTCCATCCCCGCGCGCTGCAGTTCGGAGTTGGTGAACTGGGCGATCAGCGTGTTCTGGCAGATGGCATGCATCGGCACGGTATCGCGCCCGCCGCGGCTTTTGGGGACGGGGTGGTGCCAGACCACGGTCTTGCCGGTGGGCCGTCCGCAGAGCCAGCAGGGTAGAGGGGGCGGGGCGGCCTCCTCGTCCGGTTCATCCTGCCATCCACCTTTGGAATGCTTGCGGGCCATTGCGGTGCTTTCGGTGCGTAACGCCCTGTCGCTCGACACGAAGGGGTTTGATGGAGCATCTCTTAGCTGGCCTCGGCTTCCTTTGCGAGCCGCTCCAGCCATGCCCGCGCTTGCTTGGGTTCGCCCACCGCCTGCGCGCGCACGGGGCCGCGCGCGGCGACGAACTCCTCGTGCATGGCGAAGGGCTCATCGATCATCAGTTGTTCGCGCAAGGTCGCGATCTCATCGGCCAGCTCTTCCAGTTCGGTAACGGCAGGCGCGGCGCGGGCGCGGTCGTGCTTGTCCTGGCGGTGGTCGAACAGGCCCCAGCTTCCTGCTGCCGTGACCTTGAGCGCGGCGATCAGCGCCTCGCGGTAGTCTTCCTCCAGCCCCTCGCGGCGGCGGTCGAGGCGTTCGAGGCGGTCGGCACGGGCCACGGCATTGTCCTTGTCCGGTAGGGTTGCATTCCCCTCTCCCAACCCTCTCCCCTTAAGGGGATAGGGCTTTGGGGCCGCGCGATCAAAGCACGCGCCAGACCCAGAGCTTGATGCCAAGTGGATAGCGCGCGCCGGAGCAGATGAAAATGGAGCGGTTTAGCCAATCGTATGGCCCCTCGGGCGCGATGAATTCGGGCACGGTGCGGAAATAGTAGGCGGTAGGGTCGACCTCCTCCCCCGCCGCGAGCCGCGCCATCACCTCTGGCGGTCCGTGGCGCAGGCCGCGATTGCGGATCTGGATCACCACGCCGTCGTCGGTTTCCAGCGCATAGATCGCATCGGCCACGGTCACGCCGTCGTGCCGGGTGAGCTGCCAATCGGCGGCATTGCCGACGAGCTTTCCCTTGATCTTCGGCCCTTCGACCCGCCCGCCGCCGACAATGGGAATGATCCGGCGCGTGCCGTCATAGGTCGTGCCGATGGGCACTGGCGGTTCGAGATCGCCGGTCGCCTCGTAGACGAATTCGAGATCGGGTTTGATCATGATACCTTGAGGATCGGCTTGATCACGCGCCCGCTCTCGCCGGCCGCGAAGGCCTCGTTGATCTCTTCGAATGCGAAGGTTTCGACTAGCTTCTCGAAGGGGAAGCGTCCGGCAATATGGTGTTCGATCAGCTCAGGGATGAATATCTTGGGGTCGCTGTCGCCTTCCAGAATGCCCATGATCCGCTTGCCGCCGCCCATCAGCGCCATTTCGTTCAGGTGAAGCATCGCGGCGGGATCGGCTGCACCGACAAGGCCGACAATGCCGCGCGGGGCGAGCCAAGAGAAGGCAAGTTCGATCAGCGCCGCGATGCCCGTGGTGTCGAAGGCATAGTGCAGGCCTTCGGGGCAGATTTCGCGCAGCGCGGCCTCCAGATCGCCGCCACCTTTCACCGTGTGCGTCGCGCCGAGTTCACGCGCGAGGGCGAGGCGGTTGTCGTGGAGATCGACCGCGATGATCGGGTTCGCCCCGGCAATCTTGCCCGCCATCACGGCGGAAAGGCCGACCGCGCCCGCGCCGATCACCAGCAGCGCGCGGCCGGACTTCACCGCCATCGAATTGAGCACCGCGCCCGCGCCGGTCTGGAGCCCGCAGCCGAGCGGCCCGAGCAAGTCGAGCGGCACATGCGCGGCGCTGGCGGGGACCTTTACAACGTTGCGCTCGCTAGCCAGCGCATGGGTGGCAAACGAGGACTGGCCGAAGAAGTGGCTGTGGATCACGCCTTGCTCAGCGTTGAAGGCCTTGCTCCCATCGGGCCGCCCGCCGCTGAAGTTGTAGAGACCGAATTGGTAGCAATAAGCCGGGGCGTCATCGCTGCAATTGGAGCAAGTGCCGCAGCTGGCGAACGTGAGGATCACCGCATCGCCGGGGGCCACTTCGGTGACGCCCGGCCCCACGGCCTCGATCACGCCGGAGCCTTCATGGCCGAGCACTATGGGCAGCGGCACGGGCACCTGCTGATCACGCGCAGCCATGTCGGTGTGGCAGATGCCGGCGCCGACGATGCGCACAAGCACTTCGCCGGCGCGGGGGCCGTCGATCGCGGCCTCCTCGATGGAGAAGGGGCCGTGTGCTCCATGGCAAACGGCGGCGCGGATTGCAGTCATGCAGGACGCTCCATCGGACAGTTGGGTTGGATCAGGGCTTGGCGGTCACCGGTGCACGCACGATGGCGTGGAAGTAATCGATCACCTCGCCGGTCAGCCATTCGGGCTCGACCGGCGGGTTGTAGCTGAGCTTCACGATCACCGTACGCGTCTTGGGGTGGACATAGATGAACTGGCCCCCAAGGCCGACCGCGCTGTAGGCGCCCGGTTCGTCGTCCACCTGCCAAGTCTGGAAGCCATAGCCCTTGAACTCGGCCTTGCGCGCATATTGGTCGGGGAAGGGGATCATCGCGGTCATCTGGCTTACCCAGCCGGTGGGGATCACCTGCTTGCCATTGGCCTGACCACCATCGAGCATAAGCTGCCCGAGCCGGGCGAAATCGCGCAGCACCGCGTTGTAGCCCATACCATTGAGCGCGCGGCCGTTGCCCGGCGGGCCATCGGCCATCCAGAACGCGCTCGCCTCGGCACCGAGTGGCCCCCACAGGCGGCTGGCCGTGTAGGTCTCCAACTTCTCGCCCGTCGCCTGCTCCAGAATCCATCCTAGCACGGCAGTGTCGAGCGTGGCGTAGTTGAACGTGCTGCCGGGCGCTGTCTTCTTGCCGATAGTCATCGCAGGATCAGCAAAGCGCATCTGGTTGCGCACGATAGCCTTGGTGTGGATCGTCGCCGCGAGACTGGGATTCGCGCCGAAATCGTAGCGCTCCTCATAGTCCACGCCTGAGCGCATCTGCAGGACCTGGCGGATCGCGGCATTCCCGTAGCCGCCGGTCTTGAGCTCAGGTACGTAGTCGCCCACCTTGTCATCCAACGAGCGGATCTTCTTCTCGCCCAGCGCAATGCCGACAAGTAGCGCGGTGAAGGTCTTGGCCATCGAGAATGAAATGAAGCGGGTCGCGGCATCCGACTTGTTGCGATAATCCTCGAACACCACCTTGCCATCCTTCATCACAAGCAGGGCATTAGTGAAAGTGCGGTCGGCCCAGGCGCCATAGGTCATCGTGGTGCCGCCGGACTGGTGCGCGGGCATGGCGAGCATGCTGCCGTTCACCAAAGGCCACACAGGCCCGCTGCGGGGCACATCGCGGCTTTCGAAGACCTTGTTGGTCTCGCGGAAAGTGAAGCTGTTGACCGCCGGGTTCAGCCATTGGTCGCGCATGGCGATCACGGCGGGGGAGGGGCCAATGGGCGCAGCGGACTGCGCGGAGAGGGCTGCAGGCGCAAGCGCAACACCAGCAGCTAGAGTGGCGTGCCACAGGCGAATAGACATCAAATTCTCCCTCTCTGGCCATTGTTATAAACGATAGCAATGACCAGGGAGGTGGGAAAGAGCTTTCAGGCTGCAAGCCCGATTTCGTCCGCATTGGCCCAGTTGCCATGC
>CANEVG010000130.1 GCA_947442095.1 Sphingomonadaceae bacterium | reverse complement strand
GTTTCCACCAGCGGCGCGGCCCAGCAGCGGTTCATAAGATCGACAAGTTGCCACGCCCGCCGATAGCTCATTCCCATGCGCCGTCCTGCGCCGGAAATCGAACCCTCCCCCGCGATGGCGTCAAGTAGGTCCGCCTTGCCCGGCCCCATTGCGATCGCGTCCCCGCACAAGAGCTGCAGCTTGATCTTGATCGGGGTGGGTGGGCGGGTCATGGCGAACGGTGTAACTCTAAGGGCCCTAGCGCTCAAGGCAGACCAACAGCTCCTCCCCGAGCTTGCTCGGGGAGGGCGCACGCGCAACAAGTTACCCGACTTGACAAAGAGCCAAATGGGTTATTTATTAAAACGGATCGGGAGCGCGGCTAGACCGGTCTCGCATTGCTCAATGCCTGCTCGCGCAAACGGCAAAGACGCGACCGGCGCGGGCATGCAGGGTTCAAGTCGGGGGTGAAACCTCAAAGACCTAGACTAGGCCTCCAACGCCAGACCTCAAGGGGACAGGTAACAGCGCTAGCGGCTTGCCGCCGCTTGCAAAGGCAGTCCTCGCCGCCCGCGAGCCCCGGCTGGCCTGCTTTTACCTCTGCCGGCCAACGGGCCTGAGCTGGGCATGCTCGCACCGCTGCGTCCCGGACACTCGCCACAAAGCCGCACTCGCCTCTCTCTAAGGCACCGACGGCGCCGCGCCGATCGATATTCATATTTTGGTCCGGGTCACCACAGGATCTTCCCTGCTGGCTTATACCAACCCGCAGACCTTAAGCCGCTTCGCGCGCCTCGCCCAAGATGCGTTCGGCAAGCGTGCGGCCGGAAACCCAGGCGCATTCCACTCGGGGCCCAAGCAGCCAGTCTCCGCAGGCGCCGATCCGCTGTGTTTCGTTCCACAGGCAGCCGAGCCCGGTGCCGGCCGAAAGTGCATACCGCCAGCGGTGGACCGAATGGGCCAGCGGCACGGGCGCCGTGCCGCCGGTTGCCTCACCCAGCGCGGCGAGCAGCAAAGGGCCGATCTCATCAGGCGTGCGTTCCAGATGCGCGGTGGACCACTGCGGTGAGGCTTGCACCACCCAGCTTTCCGGCCCGGCGCGGCCCGGCTTGGCGCTGTTGCGCGCAGCCCACGCCAGAATGCCGTGATCGCGCACGGTGTGAGGGTTGTGCGCCAGCGGGGTTTCGAACGCGAACATGCCGGTCCAGCAGGGTTGCGACCGCGCGAACAACGCGGTGCGGGCGAGATCGAAATCGTGGAGCGCCAGTATCGGAGCAGCCTGTTCGGCGGGGAGCGCGAGTACGGCTGCATCGAAATGCTGAGCTGGCATGCCTTCGCCGAGCAGTCGCCAGCGGCCATTCTCGCGCGCCAAACCGCTTACATGATGGGAAAAATGGACTTCGTGCGGTGCGGCCAGCGCCTGCATCACGGTGTTCATAGTCGGAACGCCGATCCAGGCATCCTCGCGCGCATCTGGCCAGCGCGAGGCGATCCCTGCCTCGGCCCAGCGCGCGACTTCTGAAGCAAAGCCCGGATCGCGGACAGTGAAATACTGCGCCCCGAAATCGAACGAAGCGGTGCCGTGCACCGTTTCGAGCCGGCGCGATGCCATGCGGCCACCCGCCCGGCGGCTCTTGTCGAACAGGGTGACGCGCCAGCCGCGTTCCACCAGAACACTGGCGCAAGAAAGACCGGCCATCCCGGCACCGATGATGGCAACTGTCGGCATTGTTTGCAGTGCCGTCACTTGCGCCCCATCAGCGCGAGAACTTCCCTCCGGCTGCTCGCGTCATCAAGAAAGCAGCCGAGCATCCTGCTTGTTACCATGCCGACACCGGGAGTGCGCACGCCGCGCCCGGTCATGCAGCCATGCTGCGCCTCGATCACCACAGCGACGCCATCGGGCTGCAGGTTGTCCCAGATGCACTGGGCAACTTCGCTTGTCAGGCGCTCCTGAATCTGCAGCCGCCGGGCATAACCATGCAGAACCCGGGCGAGTTTCGATATACCAACCACGCGATTTCGAGGCAGATAGGCGATGGATGCGGTGCCCGTGATTGGCGCGAGATGATGCTCGCAGTGCGATTGAAACGGAATGTCGCGAAGTAGCACTACTTCATCGTATCCCGCCACCTCGCTGAACGTGCGGCGTAAGTGCTGACCGGGGTCTTCGTTATAGCCGGCGCAATATTCGCGCCATGCGCGGCCAACGCGGCTGGGTGTGTCGGAGAGGCCTTCGCGTTCCGGGTCGTCTCCGGCCCAGCGCAGCAGAGTGCGAATGGCGTCCTGCACCGGCTCTGGGACAACCAGCTTGCCGTTCTCGTCGAGCGCTCCGAAATCGTGGCGAACGTAGTTCAAATCACTCTCCATCCGGCTCGCTCTGCTCCGCAAAATCCACTGTTCGAACCGAAGTGGCTGGACTGCCACCCAATCGGACGCAAATTGTCATCGAGCGGCAAACCTTGCCGACGCAAACAATGTTACCCATGCGGCTGACTTGCAGCTAAGATCGGGATCGGGCCGGTTCTTGGGAACATGGACCTAAGGGCAATTGCGCTTTGCGCGCAGGAGCCGAAGGGAAGAAGTATGGCAATAGGCGCAATGATCGAGAATAGCCTCGTGGCAGCAGTGGTGAGTAACCCGCGTCTGCCCGACAATCCCATCGTCGGCTGCAATGCCGCGTTTATGGAATTGACTGGATACAGCAAGGACGAAATCATCGGCCGCAATTGCCGATTTCTGCGCGGGCCGGGCACTGAACCGGAATTGACCGCACAGCTGCGGACCGGGATTGCTGCGCGTGTGCCAGTGATGGTTGAATTGCTTAACTACAAGCGTGATGGAACGCCGTTTCGCAATGCGGTTATGATCGCGCCGATCTTCGATGCAGCGGGCGAACTAGAATGGTTTTTGGGTAGCCAGGTGGAAATTGCCGGGGCTGCGGATAGCGCGCCTAGCGCCCGCGCCATCGAGGCGCGCGAGAGGGTGGCCGCGCTTTCGCGCCGCCAGCGCGAGATCTTGGAGTGCATCGCGGCGGGGCGGCTCAACAAGCAGATCGCCTATGAGCTTGGGCTCAGCGAGCGGACTGTGAAGCTGCACCGTGCCGCTGTGCTGCGCGCGCTGGGTGTGCGCACCAGTGCCGATGCGATTCGCATGGCAATCGAGGCCGGCCTCTGATCTTCCTGCCCGTTGGGACAGGTTGAGAGCGAGGGACTGCAAGCCCAACTCACATACATCGGGTAGACGGAGCCTAAGCTCCCCTTCGCGGTCGCAAATGGGCGCGGGCTTCCTGGCCCCCCGCTTCGCCGGGAGGTCCGCGCCTTGGCTACTTTGGCTTGCTTGCCGGATCGGCACATGCAAAACCCCTCGAACCCTTGCCGGCCGGGGGAAGGTCGCGAATGGCTTGAAACCGATCAGAAGGCCGCGGTGACCGAGGCCACCACCTTCGAACCGGCAATCGTCTTGCCGTTCTTGGTCGAAGAGAAGTTCGGCTGCAGGTAGAGCGCTTTGGCATCGCTGATATCGGTATCGACATAGGCGAGGCCGAGGGTGAGCTTTCCGACGGCGATGTCGGCGCCGAGTAGCCAGTCGGCATATTCACCGGTGGGCGCAACGCTGGTGCCGTTGGGGCCAAGGCCGGAGTTGCCCTTTGAGTAGCCGACGTGGCCCTTGAGCGTGACCGGGGTGGACGGAATGGCGGCTGCTGCATCGGTCCAGATGTAGAAGTTGTCCATCTTCGCGCCTGGATTGTTAGGCGTGCCGGTCTGTGCTGAGGCACCCGTGTTGTACCACTTGCCCAGCGCCTGCTGCTTGGGCGCATAGGCGACGCCTGCGGTCAGGCTGGCAGGGCCGACCGTGCCCGAGAGCTTGACGTAGGGTTCGACAAAGGCGGTTTTGCTGGCGCCGCCCGGATAGGTGTACCAGGTGAGGCCTACATCAAGCGCGGCACCGCCGGCGACCGGCAACTTATAGCCGGCGACGAGATCGAGTTCGAGGTTTGGACCGCCGAAGGTACCCCAGCCGGCAAGGTTCGACGACCAGAACCCGGCATAGGCGCCGCTCTCATGGCTGACGATGATCCCGCCCTGGACGGCTGCGCCGCCGTTCGACTGCGAAACACCGCGGAAGCGGTAGTCTGAGACGAGCGCTGCGTTGCCCGAGACGGTGATGGCCTGGGGGGGCGCGGTTTCCTGGGCGGGGGCCGCAGTTGCAGCCAGCGCGGAAACGGCGGTCATGAGTGCCATGGCGGCAAGACGGAATTTCATGTGAAACGATCTCCCCGGGACCGAGGCCCGAATTGCCCTTCGAGTAGCCCACGTGGTCCTTGAGGGGAACTGGGGTCGACGGGATGTCCGCCGCCGTATCGGTCCATATGGGGAAGTTGTATATCTTGGCGCCCGGATTGTCATAGGCACCGGCGAGCGCCGAGGCGCCCGAGTTATACCATTGGCCGAGTGCTACCTGCTCGAGCGCATAGGCGACGCCGGAAGCGACGCTGGTTGGGACGATCTTGCCGGGCGAGCGGATAGCGTCGCACGCCATCCGCTCGCCCGGCAGCGATCAGAACATCACGCCCATCTCAAGCCGTCCGCGCACCTGCTCCCTGTTCAGGCCTGCGGCACCAAAGGCTGTGCCCGGGGCGATCGCGCCGGCGCGGACATAGGAGACTTCCGGCCGGATGAAGAACCGCTCCCACGTATAGGTGGGTGTGGCGGTGAAGGTGAAGGCGTTTGAACCCGGGCCATAGAGGAAGTTCGCAGCCGTGGCGCGCGGGCGGTTGCTGTCGATGTATTCGAAGCGCACCGGCAGGCTCCAGTGATCGTCGATCTTGTATTTGGCGAGCAGGCCGACGGCGAAATTCTCCGCCTTGGTGGTGTTCGCCAGCGGCAGGTCCGGCGCCCAGGCATATTGGAAATAGGGCTGCACGAGCCACTTGCTGCCGGAGTAGCTGTAGATCACGTTGAGGATGGTGCTGTTGTTCTGCACCATTGGCGTGTTGAAGGTGGAGCGATAGTTCTTGCTGAGCGCGCCGCCCAGCACCACCGAGAGGGTGTGCGGCCCGTCAACATAGCTGACAACACCCGACAACCAGTTGAACTTGCCGGAGAAAAAGCCATCGGTGTAGGCGAGGCTCATGCTCAACTTACCGGCCGTCAGATTGGCCTGCACACCGCGGGTCATCACATTTTCCTGGCCCCACAGGATGCCACGTTCGATGTTCATGTTCTGGAAGGTGAAGGGCGCTTCCAGCCCGATCAGCGTGGGCAGGATACCGGCCTGCACATTGAACGTGGACGAGGGCGCGATCTTCACCCAGGCCTGTGGCACCACGCCATAGCTGTTGCTGGTGTAGTCGGTGGACTTCACGAAGGCAGCGCCCAGCGTCTCTTGGTTGTAGAGGCCGGCCTGCACGAGGAACTGGAACGTGCCTTCAGGCTTCTGCACGATGACCTGCGCGTTCGACAGATCGGCAAAGCTGCTTGCCACACCCGTCGTGGTGTTCGACTGCGTGCCCAGATAACCGCTGGCAATGGCGGTCACATAGAGTTTGGAGCCTGCCAGATCTAAGCTGATCGGCTCGGGGTTATAGCTCAACGGGCCAGAAAGACCCGGGAGAAGCGCTGGGGGAGGTGCGGCTTCCTCGGCGTGCGCGGCGTTAGCGGCGACCGTGGACATAAGTGCCATGGCAGCAAGACGGAACTTCATGTGGAACGACCTCCCTTGGGACTTAGCCCTGGAAAAAAGGATACCGTTCCTGCCTGCGTTCGCTGCCGCGTAACCTCTCCTATTCGGGTGTCACGTCTGGTGCGATGCAGCAATAGCTACCGGCAAAATGTGTCTCAATTATTGCTGAATTACAACAAACTATTGCTATGTCGTGCTGCACTGCAAAAGAATTGTTGCTGAGGCGTTTGTGCAACAGGCATCGGTGGTAGAACGATTGCCGGACGTACCGGTCAGCATGTTGCCCAAACAGCGGTGCGGGGGAGGGTGACGATGGCGGCAAGCCCGCCTTCGGTGCGATTGCGCAAGACAAGCGTGCCACCTTCGAACCGGACTGCCTCCCGTACAATCGCCAGCCCTAAACCCATGCCAGGTGTATCGCGCGCACGGGAAACATCCAGCCGGAAGAAGGGCTGGAACACGTCTTCCATGCGGTCTTCCGGAATGCCAGGCCCGTTGTCTTCGACGCGGATTTCCACAACATCACCGCGGTCTTCGATGTGGACGCTGACCTTGCCAGCATAGTGCAGGGCGTTCTCAATGAGATTTGCAAGAGCGCGCCGGATCGAGACCGCGCGGGCCATGACCTCCAGACTTTCCGGCCCAATATAGCTGGCTGCCGCGCCCTGGTCTGCGGCGCTGTCGATCAGCGTGGCGGCCATGATCGCGATATCGATTCGCTGCGGCGGAATTTGCGTGCCGCCGGCATCGACAAAGGCCTGCAACGATTCGAGCAGATGGAGCATCTCGGCAATATCGTGTTCCAGATCGGCGCGCGCTTCGTCCTCCAGCGGCGCGTTGTCGAGCCGCAGTTGCAGCCGCGAGAGCGGCGTGCGCAGATCGTGGCCGATGGCCAGCATCGACTGGGTGCGTTCCGCTTGGGAGCGCTGGATGCGGCTCTGCATCTGGTTGTACGCGCGGATCAACTGGCGCACTTCGTCCGGCCCGCGTTCCGGCAGGCTGCGCGGATTGGAGGCCTCGATATGGCGTAGCGCCTGAACAAGGGTCTGCAGCGAGCGGATTGTGGCGCGGAACATCATCCAAGCGAGCCCGCCCAGCAACAGGGTTGGCAGCAGCATCGGCAGGATCTGCCAGGATGCGAGCTTCATCTGCGCCTCGCCGGCATACGTGCGGAAACCGAGTTGTCCGCCATCGGCCAGCTGCAACGTGCCGACAATCTCGCCGGGCTTCTCGCCCTGCCCGGCGGCAAGGCGCAGGCCGCCCTGCGCAAGATCGGGGCTTGCAATGATCATCAACTCGCGAATGCTTGGTTGGGTCACCTCCTCGACCGCAGATCTGGCGCTGCTCGAACCGGGTGGTGACCAGTTGATGGCAAAGCGCGGCGTGGAGAGCAAGCGGGCCAGATCGGCCCTGCGCTCGGGCCGTTCGCGGACCACCATGCGTGCTGCGACCACCACATGCTCGCTGATCCGGGCTGCATCATCCTTGCGCAGCGCGGAGGTGGTGGCCGAATCGAACAGGAACGTGTTGGCCGCAAAATCGATGGCGGCGACCACTAGCAGGATCGCCAGCAGCCGTTCGGTCAGGCCAAGGCTTCGCAGCCGCATCAAAGTCGCCTGACCTCCGCCTTGAACATGTAGCCGACGCCGCGCACGGTGACGATCGGCGGTTCGCTGCCGCTGGCTGAAAGCTTGCGGCGCAAGCGGCTGACCAGCACGTCGATGCTGCGATCGGAGCTGTCACCAAGTCGGGTGCGCGAAAGCTCGATCAAGCGTTCACGCCCCAAAACGCGCTGGCGGTGGCTGACGAACGTGGCGAGCAGATCGAACTCCGCGCCGGTAAGATCGATCATCGCGCCGCTGGGTGAGCGCAGTTCGCGGCGCGAGAGCGAGAGGGTCCAGCCCTCGAAATGCACTTCGCTGGTGCGCTCCTCGGCCTTGCCCGCACCCTCTGCGCCGCCGCGCCGCAGCACGGCGCCGATCCGCGCGATCAATTCGCGCGTGCTATAGGGCTTTGCGATATAGTCATCGGCGCCGAGTTCCAGCCCGAGCACGCGGTCCTCCTCGCTGCCGCGCGCCGAGGCGAAAATGATCGGCACATCACTCTGGCGGCGCAGCTTGCGGAAAAGTTCGATGCCGTTCACCCCGGGCAGCATGATATCGAGCACGACTAGGCCCGCCGGTTCGGCTTCGAGCATGACCCACATCTCCGCGCCAGTGGCAGCGGTGCGAACGGTGTAGCCATTCTCGCGCAAAGCGCGCGCGGTCAGCATGCGCAGCGAAACATCATCTTCAACGAGCAGAATGGAAGGCGAGGTCATGACAGTTCACCATTGAGCAGGGCGAGATACAGGCTTGCCGGAGGAAGGGCGGCGGTCACATCCCAGAACAGGGCCAGACCGGTCGAACCCACGCCGGTCACGCGATTAGCAACAAGCACGGATCACTCCATCACAGGGGGCAAAGACCGCTGCATTGATGGCTTTCCATTGCCTGCGGTGGTCTTGACTGTAACGAAATGCTTCCTGGCGGGGTAATCCCGGCGATATCCGCCTGCAATACCAGCTTCTCTGCTGCGGGCAACGCCAGCAGCGCGGACCGGTTGACGGAGCGGCAAAAAACCCTAAAGCCCGCAAACATTCGCGTATTCCGGGCGGTTAGCTCAGTTGGTAGAGCATCTCGTTTACACCGAGAGGGTCGGGGGTTCGAGCCCCTCACCGCCCACCATATTTTTCAGAGACTTAATTGTCATTTTCGGGCTGACTTTCCCGTCTGCGGCCAGCCCAGCAATCACATAGCTATCACGGCGACGCCTTCCAGACGGGAGGCATTTTTCCCCACCATACCGGTTCTGTCAGGCTGGCGGTCCCTGCTGTTTCTGCGTGCGGCGCAACCTCATCAGGCAGCAGTACTGTTTCCATCCAGATCAGGGGCAAGCTGTCCGGCATGTCGATGCTGCTGCGGCGCGTGGGACGCGATGCGATCACCGTGCACGGCTTCCGCTCAATGTTCCGCGACTGGGCGGGCAAAAGCACCTCGTTTCCCCGCGAGGTGGTGGAGCACGCCATGGCGCACCAACTCGCCGACAAGGCCGAGGCGGCGTATCAGCGCAGCACCCTGCTTCCCAAGCGCATCAAGCTCATGGCCGCGTGGGCAGCCTATTGCTCCTCACCGGTCGCAGATGACGCTAACGTCGCACGGATCCGGGCTAAGGGCTGATAAAGTCACCAGCGTGAGATCAGCAGGCCGAGTTCTGCACCGTCCAGGGTGATGGCCTAATCC
>CANEVG010000129.1 GCA_947442095.1 Sphingomonadaceae bacterium | reverse complement strand
GCCGGGCCGAAATGCATGAAAGCAAGACCGAGGGCGGCGTGACCACGATGAACCAGGTTCAGTCGGTGCCGTTCAGCAAGGACACGCCCGCACAATTCAAGCCTGGCGGCCTGCATGTCATGCTGTTCGATGTTTCCGCCACGCTGAAGGCCGGCCAGGAAGCGGAAGTGACGTTCACGCTGTCCAATGGCGACAAGGTGAGCACGTTCGCAGCCGTCGAGGAGGCTGGCGGCGGAATGGCAGGCATGGACCACATGTGAGCGAACCGGCACCGCTCCCGCCCGGCGGCGAGCGGCCGCTGACGGCGGGCGAAGAGGCTCTCGCCCGATCGGTGTTCGGCGCTGCGATCGATCTGGCGCCGGTGCGCATCCGGCGGCGGCGGTTCTTTCCCTTGCAGCCGCGCGGCACGGTCATGGCGCCGATGGGCCACATTCATTTCCATCCCGCCAGCCCGCACTATCGCGACGATTTTGCCGATGCCCCGCTTGTCCTGAAGGGCCTGTTCATCCACGAACTCGTCCACGTGTGGCAAAGCCAGCAGAACGGCCGTTTCTGGCTGCCACTGATGCGCCACCCATTCTGCCGATATGGCTACCGGTTCGAGCCGGACCGGCCCTTCACCGCCTATGGTATCGAGCAGCAAGCAGAGCTGGTGCGGCATGCTTTTCTGGCATCGCGGCTGTATCCAGCGCCGGAAGCTCCCGGTCTGGAACAACTTTGCCGGCTGCTTCCCTTCAGCTTGGAACGTACCGAGCGCGCCTGACGATTCCGCCTGCCGAAACTGTCCGGCATTCGCGCTGGTCCTGGCCTGCTCGCCAAGGCAGCGTTGGTGCTCCCAAGAGGATGCCCGCCATGCCACCCGTACGCGACCACAAGGCCGTCAATCACCACGCCATCCTTGATGCGCTCGCTGCCACGCGTGGCGGGGTTCGCAATGTGTTCGATGATATCGAACCCGCTCGCCTCGCGCACATCTGCGTCGATATGCAGTATGGTTTCATGCAAGAAGGCGCGCCGGTCGAGGTCCCTGCCGCCCGCGGGATCGTGGGCAACATCAACCGCATAAGCGCTGCTGTGCGTGCAGCGGGCGGCACCAACGTGTTCCTGCGTTTCACCACACCTGACGCCGCGAGTTGGTCCAACTTCGCGCGCCGCATGGGGCCCGCCGCCGCCGCACACCGCGAGGCGTTCACGCCCGGCAACCATTACTGGGACTTGTGGGCCGACCTGGACATTCAGCCTGACGATGTGATCGTGGACAAGCACCGCTTCAGCGGCTTCACGCCTGGCACCAGTGACCTTGATGCCGTGCTGAAGGCGCGCGGTATCGATACGGTGCTGATCACCGGCACGCTCACCAACTGCTGCTGCGAAAGCACCGCGCGCGATGCGATGCAGCTCAACTACCGTGTTCTCGTCGTCGCCGATGCCAACGCCGCGCTAACCAACGAGGAACATGCCGCCACGCTGCATATCATGGCGATGGTGTTTGCCGATCTTTACTCGGCGGACGAGGTGGTCGCGCTGCTGGGCAGCTGATCAATCCGGCTTCTTCGACACCGCTACCATCGCCGCGCGCAGCAGGCGGTCCTTGATCATGTAGCCGGCCTGCAGTTCCTGAAGCACGGTGCCCGGTTCCACATCATCCGACGGAATCTCCAGCATCGCCTGGTGCTGATGCGGATCAAGCGGTAGGCCCTTGGACGCGATGCGGGTGATGCCGTGGCTGGCGAAGACCTTCTCGATCTCGCGCCCCGTGGCCTCGAGCCCTGCGACAAGGTTTTTCATCTTGTCGTCCTCGCGCAGCTCTGCCGGGATCGTCTCCAGCGCGCGCGAAAGGTTGTCCGCCACCGAAAGCATGTCGCGCGCGAAAGCGGTTGCGGCATAAGTGCGCGTGTCGGCAACTTCCTTTTCCATCCGGCGGCGCACGTTCTGCGTCTCCGCCTTGGCATAGAGCACATCCTGCTTCGCCGCTTCCAGATCGCCCTTGAGCGCTTCGAGCAATTCCGCCTGTGTATCGCCGGTTTCGAGCATCTCTTCAGGAACGCCTTCCAGTTCAGCCGCCACTTCAGGGTCCGGCTGGCGCGTGTCGGAGTCGTTCATTTCTTGGCCTATCATTTCCGGGTAAATCCGTCCTGTCCGATGATCTTGCTCAGGCTCTGAGCGGTGAAATCAACCATGGGGACTACCCGCGCATAATTCAACCGCGTGGGGCCGATTACTCCCACCACACCGACCATCCGGCCATCGCCATCGCGCCAAGGCGCAGCGATCACCGAAGAGCCCGAAAGCGAGAACAGCCGGTTCTCGCTGCCGATGAAAATCCGCGCACTTTCGGCCTCGCGCGCCGCATCGAGCACGCCGGCGATGGCCTCGGCGCTTTCCAGTTCGTCTAGGAGCTGCCGCACCCGCTCGATATCGGTGAGCGCGGTTTCATCGAGCAGATTGGCCTGTCCCCGCACCACCAGGACCGGGCGCTGCGCCGCATCGCGGCTCCACACTGCAAGCCCCCGTTCGACGAGTGCCGCGCTCGCGGCATCGAGCGCCGAGCGCCCGCCTGCGATCTCGGCGCGAATGGCGTGCAACGCATCGACCAGCGTGCGCCCGGCCATGCGCGCCGTCAGATAGTTGCCCGCCTGCTCCAGGGTCGAACCGCTGACCGCGCCGGGCAGATCGACCACCCGGTTTTCGATGCTGCCATCTTCGCCCACCATCACCACCAGCGCGCGCGCCGGGCCAAGCGGCACGAACGAGACTTGCGCGAGGCGTGGCTCGCGGCGGGGCACCATCACCACGCCCGCCGCCGCCGAGAGGTCGGACAAGGCAGAACTTGCCGCTGCCAGCGCCGCCTCGATCGTTCCGCCTGCAGCGAGCCCGCGTTCGATCTGCTGGCGCTCGGCGGCAGATGGTTCTGCTGCCTGCATGATGCCGTCGACAAACAGCCTGAGGCCCACTTCGGTCGGCATTCGCCCCGCGCTGGTATGCGGCGCAGCGAGCAGTCCGGCGTCCTGCAATTCCTGCAGCACCGAGCGGATCGAGGCAGGCGACAGGTTGATCGTGCCCGAGCCGGCAGCCCCTGAACCAGCCAACGTGCGCGAACCGACCGGTAGGCCGCTTTCGATATAGCCTTCCACCACCAAGCGGAAGATATCACGGGCGCGAAGCGAGAGTTCGGGAAGGGTCGGGCCGTGCATGCGCTCTATATGGGGCAAAGCGCAGAGAGAACAAACCCGTCTCTCCCCAAAGTGTTCCGCTGCTGAGGCCACGTGTGCCCTTTCATTCTTCGCGGCGCTGGCTAAGAGCGGCGCAAACCTCATGCAAAGGAAATCCCATGCGTCCTTCCGGCCGCGCCGCAGATGAAATGCGCGCCATCACGATCGAGACCGGTTTCACCAAGCACGCCGAGGGTTCGGTGCTCATCGGCTTCGGCGATACCAAGGTTCTGGTCACCGCGTCGGTCGAAGAGCGGGTGCCGCCGTTCATGCGCGGCAAGGGCGTAGGCTGGGTCACGGCGGAATACTCGATGCTCCCCCGCGCTACGCACACGCGCGGCAGCCGTGAGGCAGCGAAGGGCAAACAATCAGGACGCACACAAGAAATTCAGCGCCTTATCGGCCGTTCCCTGCGTGCTGTCACAGACATGAAGAAGCTTGGCGAGCGCCAGATCACCTTGGACTGCGACGTGATCCAGGCCGACGGCGGCACGCGCACCGCCTCGATCTCGGGCGCGTGGATTGCGCTTCGCCTTGCTGTGCAAGGGCTGATGGACTCCGGCGCGATCACCGAGGACCCGCTGACCCGCAAGGTCGCTGCCATTTCCTGCGGCATTCATCAGGGCACCCCGGTGCTCGATCTCGACTATATCGAAGACAGCTCGGCCGATGCCGACGCCAACTTCGTGCTGATCGAGGGCGGCCATATCGCCGAAGTACAGGCAACCGCCGAGGGCGCGACTTATGACGAGGAGGGTCTTCTGCGCCTCCTGCGCCTCGCCCGCATCGGCTGCACCGAAATCTTCGCGGCGCAAGATAAAGCGGTTGCGCGATGACACGCAGGCTCCCGCCCGGAAAACTCGTCATTGCCACGCACAACGCGGGCAAGCTGCGCGAAATCCGGGCGCTGCTCGCACCTTATGGCATGGACTGCCTCTCGGCAGGCGAACTCGGCCTCACCGAACCCGCCGAGACGGGCACGACTTTTGCCGAGAACGCACTGGTCAAAGCCCATGCCTCGGCCAGTGCCTCGGGCCTGCCCGCGCTGGCCGATGATTCCGGCCTGTGCGTCAGCGCGCTCGGCGGCGCACCGGGTGTTTATACCGCCGATTGGGCCGAAGCTGCGCCGTTCGAAGGCGGGCCAGGCCGCGACTGGTGGATGGCCATGGGCAAAGTCGAGGGCAAACTGGCGCAGCTTGGACCCGATACCCCGCGCGATTGCTGGTTTGCCTGCGTGCTCGCGCTGGCCTGGCCCGATGGCCGCGAAATGGTGTTCGAAGGCCGCGCGCCCGGCACACTCACCTGGCCGCCGCGCGGCACGCTAGGTTTTGGTTATGATCCGGTTTTCGTGCCCCGAGGCGATACCCGGACCTTCGCCGAACTGGACCCGGCAGAAAAGCACCGCATCAGCCACCGCGCAGACGCCTTTTCGAAGCTCGTTTCGGAGGTTTTTTCGGACTGACCGTTGCTAGTTCTTTGGCGGCAAGTGAGAACACCAACGTGCCACGCCGTAGCCCGGACACATTTTCCCCGGTGCGTCCGTGGGTTGCGAGGCCCAGCGCCGGGCACGATGCCGGGGCACGGTGGCGAGGCCCCCAGAGGCGGTTTTCTGCCCCGGAAGGGGCAGCGGCAGAGAAGGTGATAGGCGGGCACTCGCGGTCATGCTGGCAGCCTAGCGCGCGGGCGCAGCGATGCAAGCCGCTGAGGAAGAACGATCAGGCAGCGTCCTTGGCGGCCTCGATCTCGCCGACGCCGGTCAGCGTGAACGCGCCGGTGCCGGGCAGATCGATCCGCAGTTCCAGCGTGCCGCCAGCAGCTTCCACGAACCGGCGCAGGGTAGAGAGATAAAGGTCGGTCTGGCGCTCGATCTTGACGATGGCAGGCTGCTTCACGCCAAGACTCTGGGCGATCTGCTCCTGGCTACGCTGAGCGAGCTTGCGCAGGGCCTTGAGGCCTTCAACGTCAGCCTGAAGCTGCGTCGTCCGCTCGGCGATACGTGCCTGGCTCTCAGGCGGCATGGCGGCGATCACCTCATCGAGCGTGCGGCCCAGAACATTGGCTTTCGGCACACTGGCCTTTTTTGTGGCTGCCATGATCTTATCCTTTCAACGTCTCAAGATGCTCGGCGAACCGGGCATCGGCCTTGGCGATCAACGCCTTGTAGAACCGTTTCTGCGCCACCCCCGCCTTGTCCCCGGCCACCAGCAAGATCGCCTGCCGGGCGGTATCGAACGCGAAGGCTACCCGCCACACCCCATCATCGGCATCGAAGCGCAGTTCCTTCATGTTGGCATAGTCAGAGCCTGCCAGCGTGTCGGCATGGGGCCTGCCGAGCAACGGCCCTTGCAACTGCAAAAGCCCGGCTGTCGCTGCGAGGGCTTCGCGCACCTCAAGCGGCAACTGGGCAAACTCGGCTTCGAAGGCTTGATGGAAGGCAACAGTCCACGGCATGCCGCCATATAACCCCTGTGTTATAATTTGTCGAGAGGGAAGAGGGCCACGATGCTCCGCATTGAGCCAGCATTTCAGAGACACACCGCACGCACGGGTGCATGACGGTTTTCTGCGGGTTTTGCGGGATGCTATGCGCATCCACGAGCTTTTTCACCGGCGCGTCATAGTCGTAGACCTTTTCGCCCACGATATTGCCCATCGGCGTGTAGCGGCACACCAGCACATCGCGGCGCGGATTGCTGGTAACCGCACAGCCCACTTCGCGTGTGTCCTTCCAGATCAGCTGGGTGTAGTGCCCCACATCTTCCCAGCGATCGGTGGTCGTCACCTTGGGGAACACACCGCGCTTGAACATCGCCTTCTCGTCGATGAAATGGCCGACCATTTCCTCAGGCGTATAGTCGTCCTTGGTGCCGAACCACAGGTTCTCGCCCTCACTGCCATCGGCAGCCGCCGCCGAATGCTCCATCATGTCGGACACGGCGAGCGACTGTGACCATTTCTTCGCATGCGCCGCAAGCTTCGCGCTCCAGACCAAGGGCTTCACCCCCAGCCGCAGCCGCTCGACATTGTGGGCGGCGAGCAACCGCTCGGCGATGGTTTCTTCGGGCAGCGAGCTGACCTGAGCCAGGGTTGGCTGCGCCGCTGCCATGGCCGCCATCACCGCCAGAGATCTGATTGCAATCCATAGGCTGTGCATTTTCGCTTTCCCTTGACTTTGGTGCGCCGACTCAGGCTGGAAAGGGGATGGCCTTCGCGCTCTATATTCACTGGCCGTTCTGTCTCGCCAAGTGCCCCTATTGTGATTTCAATAGCCACGTACGCGAGAAGACCAATATGGCTGAATGGTCTGCCGCGCTGCTGGCGGATATGGCGCATGAGGCTGCGCTGACCGGTGGGCCTGAGCTTACCTCGATCTTTTTCGGCGGCGGCACGCCCTCGCTCATGCCGCCCGCGCTGGTCGCCTCGCTGATCGAGGTCGCCAGCCACCATTGGACTTTCGCTCCGGATATCGAGATCACGCTTGAAGCCAATCCGTCCTCGGTCGAGGCCGCAAACTTCGCCGCACTGGCCGATGTGGGTATTAACCGCGTCTCGCTCGGCCTGCAGGCGCTGGATGATGCCGCGCTCACCTTCCTCGGACGGCTCCACAATGCATCCGAAGGCCTTGCCGCGTTGGAGGTCGCCCAGCGCCATTTCGCTCGTGTAAGCTTCGATCTGATCTATGCGCGGCCCGATCACACCGAAGCGCTGTGGCAAGCCGAACTCGCCCGCGCGCTTGCGCTCGGCACCGGCCACCTTTCACTCTACCAGCTCACCATCGAACCCGGCACGCGCTTTGCGACATTGGTGCGCGAGGGCAAGTTCACTCCGCTGGACGACGACGCGGCAGGCGATCTTTTCGCGATGACCCGGGAGATGACCAGCGCTGCAGGCCTCCCGGCTTACGAAATCAGCAACCACGCCCGCCCCGGCGAGGAGAGCCGGCACAACCTCACGTACTGGCGCTATCAGGACTATGCCGGGATCGGCCCGGGCGCACACGGACGGCGCGGCGGCTTTGCCACCGTGCGCCACCGCAAGCCGGAAAACTTTCTCAAGGCCGTTAGCGCGCAGCACCATGGTATCGCCGAAGTGCGCGAGCTTGGCATGCGCGAACAGGCCGCCGAGGCGCTGCTGATGGGCCTGCGGCTTGATGAAGGCATTGCCCCCGCCGCGCTAGCGAAGCGCTTCGGCCTTGCCGAAACCGACCTGATCGATCCCGCCAAGCGCGCGTTCTATGCGTCCCAAGGCCTGCTGACGACAAGCGGCAACCGGCTGATCGTGACGCAGCATGGCATGCCGTTGCTCGATGGGCTGCTCGGCGAACTGGTTCCTGCGGCGCTGGTGAGCGCATGAGCAGGCCCGATCTGCTCGAGGCGTGGCACGATCACCTTGCCCTCGCCCGCCGACGCTCGCCGCATACCGTCCGTGCTTATGGCGCAACTGCGGCGCGGCTTCTTGCCGCACTACCTGAACCGCAAAGCTGGGCCACGCTTGCCGCGCTCGAAGTGGCAGACGTGCGCACCCAGCTTGCCGCCCGCCGCGCGGACGGGATCGGCAATGTCTCCGCCGCGCGCGAACTCTCAGCTCTTAAGGCCTTCCTCGCCTTCGCCCGCACACAGGCCGGTGATGCGGCCTCCCCGCCGCCGCGCTTGCGCGGGCCCCGCATCAAGAAGGGCCTGCCCCGCCCTGTAACACCCGACGATGCTGTCAATCTCGCAGCCATGGTCGCGGATGAAGGCAGCCAACCGTGGATGGGTGCGCGCGACCGCGCCGTCCTCCTGCTGCTCTACGGCGCGGGCCTGCGCATTGCCGAAGCGCTGGCGCTTCCCGCCTCGGTGCTCCCGCTCGGCGATGCGCTCACCGTCACCGGCAAGGGTGGCCGCCAGCGCGTCGTGCCGATCCTGCCGATCGTGAGGGCGGCGGTGGAAGCTTACGCCGCCTGCGTCCCCTACCCGCTCACCCGCAGCGAACCGCTGTTTCGCGGCGCCAAAGGCGGCCCGCTGGCCCAGGGCATGATCCAGCGCGCCGTCGCCCGCGCCAGAGTGGTGCTGGGCCTTCCCGCCACTGCCACACCCCACGCGCTGCGCCATAGTTTCGCCACGCATCTGTTGGGCGCGGGCGCGGACCTTCGGAGCCTGCAGGAACTGCTCGGCCACGCCAGCCTGTCCTCGACGCAGATTTATACCAAGGTGGATGCAGCGACCTTGCTCGACGTCTACCGGAACGCGCATCCGAGGGCCTAGACGGCAATGGCAATTTTGCCATAGTTGTCGCAGGAGACCTGCCATGGCCACGATGAACGTGTCCCTGCCCGATCCGATGCGCGATTTCATCCAGCAACGCATCGACAGCGGCCAATACGTTAGCGTGAGTGACTACATGCGCGACCTCATCCGACGCGACCAAGGCGAGGCGCAGGACGAAGCCCGCTGACTTGCCGACCTCGACGCCTCGATCACGCGCGGACTGGGCAAGGAAGCCGCCGGCGAACTTCTGAGCCTTGAGGATGCTTGCGCCGAAATCCGCGTCGAGATTGCAGCGCTTTCCGGCCGCTCACCTCAGCCGTGAAGGTCCATCTTGCGCGCGGTGCCCGGAATGATTTCACACAAATCGCGCTGGTCATCGCGCGCGCCAATCCGACCCAGGCGCTTAGCATTGTTACAGAGTTGGAAGCTGTCGCCATCCGCATCGCCGATACACCGCGCTGGTTCCTCGTGATGAGCAGCACGCCATCCGCCGCCGCTCGCGGCGCGGTTACAGTATTC
>CANEVG010000128.1 GCA_947442095.1 Sphingomonadaceae bacterium | reverse complement strand
GCCAGCGCGCCGCCAGAACCAGCGCGCCGCCCTCCCCGGGGATCAGCATGACCCCGCTGGCACTGTCGGTGATGTCGGCAAGCGCCTGCACCACACGCGCGTGCAGCGGCTGCGCGTTCGGCCCGGCACAGCCGATCGTGCGCGTGAAACGCTGCCATTCGGCGCGGTAGTCATAGCGGTGCTGGAAGAAATGCTTGGCCAGCATCACGTTGATCCAGCTGCGCACCCGCGCCGATGGCACAACCGCGAGGATCACCACCGTGGTGGCAAGGGCAAAGCCGAGCTGTGCCAGTTGGCTGACATCGCCGCCGAGCCACGCAACCGATTGCGCGGCCGCGACCATCAGCATGAGGTAACCGCCGATCACTATCAGCGAGAGGGACTGGAACGCGACCGAGCGCGAGGGCGAAAAGCGCAGGCCCGTTTGGCCGCGCATCGCGCCCACCGCCAGCAGCAGCACCGCGCCAAGCTGCGCCACACCCCGCAGTGCCGCCATTTCGATCGGCACCCTGTGGCCAAGATAGGCGATCGTGTAATAGTTGAGATCGTAGCCCCACATCAGCGCGAGCGCGAGCAAGGTCCAGCGCATCGCATCGCGCTGCCCGCTTATCGCCCCGGCATAGAGATTGTGCACCAGCACAAGTGCGCCTGTGGCCAGCAGCAGGCGAAACATCACCGAAAGCTGCACGATCATCGCCGTGGCCGGCAGGATCGCCGAAAAGCGCAGCGCCAGCAGGACCAGCACGAGCTGGAACAGCTCGAGCATCGCCAGAACCGCCAGAACTGGCCGCACTTGCGCAACGCTGGTATGCCGGTTGTCGTGGGCAAACAGGCTGTAGACCACGCCGAGCCAGCCCAGATTGCGGGCCACTTCGAGAAGCTGGGTATAGAGCGCGTCCGTCCCCATGCTGGTCGCGACCAGTGCCCAGAGGGTGCTCAGCGTCAGCCCGGCCATGACTGCGCGGCTGCTGACCTTGCCGCGCCGCCACCGGTCGGCCAGCCACACCGTCAGCAGCATCGCCGCAAACGCTGCGGTGAGGTAGCTGGCCTGGCTGAGGCCGGTCCATCCAAGCGGGCTGTTCATACCGCCGCGTCCGTTCAGCGCGCCCCCTCGTTCCAGAGCACAACGCGCAGCGTCTGGAGGAGGATCAGCAGATCGAGGAACGGGCTATAATTCTTGGCATAGTAGAGATCGTATTCGAGCTTGTGGCGCGAATCCTCGATCGAGGCGCCATAGGGATAGTTGATCTGCGCCCAGCCGGTAATGCCCGGCTTCACCATGTGGCGCTCGGCATAATAAGGCAGCTGTTCTTCAAGTTCGGAGACAAATTCTGGCCGTTCCGGGCGCGGGCCGACAAAGCTCATCTCACCCTTGAGCACAGTCCAGGCCTGCGGCAGTTCGTCGATCCGCAGCTTGCGGATCAGCTTGCCGATGCGCGTCACGCGCGGATCATCTTTGGCAGCCCACTGCGCGCCGCCCTTTTCGGCATCGTTTCGCATCGAACGCAGCTTGATCAGGCTGAAGGGCTGCCCATAAAGCCCGACGCGGGTCTGGCGGAAGAACGCGGGGCCGCGGCTATCGAGCTTCACAGCCACGGCAAACAGCGCGATCATCGGCGCTGTCAGCGCCAGCAGCAGCAGGCTGGCCACGATGTCGAACACGCGCTTCATCCCGCTCGAGATCATCCGGCCGGAGGAAAACCCGTCCGAAAAGATCAGCCAACTGGGATTGACTGTGTCGAGATCGACGCGGCCCGTCTCGCGCTCCATAAAGGTCGAGAAATCATTCACGTGGACGCCGGTCGTCTTGATCCGCAGCAGGTCCTTCAGCGGCAGCGCATTGCGCCGCTCTTCCAGCGCCAGCACCACCTCGCTCACGCCGAGGTTTTCGACATAGCGCGTGAAATTGTGGATCGCGCTGCGGTTGATCGCTTCTTTGATCACCGGCACGCTGTCGCTCATGCCGATGTAGCCGACGATGACAAAGCCGGATTCGGGCCGTTCACCCAGTTGCCGCAGCCGTTCGGCGCGCTCGCCCGCGCCCAGCACCAGCACGCGCCGCCGAAATGCCGCTGTACCCAGCAGCCCGCCCAGCAGGATGCGGATGAACACGAGCAGCGCGATCGCGATGAACATCGCGTAGAACAGGTTGGAGCGCCAGAGCGTGCGCCCCGGCAGGAGGAAATAAACCACCGACAGCGCGATGATGCCAAGGCTTATCGCCACCATAAGCCGCGCGGTGGCATAGCGCATCGAACGCAGCGACTCCGAGCCATAGACCCCGACCGAAATCATGGCCGTCTGCACCAGCCCGGCAAAGGTCAGCAGCGGGATCCAGCGGTTTGCCACCTCGCCGCCATCAATGCCGATCTGGTGCGCACGCACCACCCAGCCCAGCTCTCCCGCCGCGATCAGCAGCGCAAAATCAAGCAGCGCCAGCAGGAACACGGCATTGGGAATATACAGTTTGAACAGGCGGATCATGGCAGCGCAGGCACCCTGCTTTTGGCCCGGCATGGACCTTGTCGCCATGATCTAGGCCACGAGGGGTAAAGCGTCGGTAAATCTGACAGGATGTTTCGGCGCGTTAACCGTCCAACCCTGCAAAAACGCTTGCCGCGGCAACGGCGAAGACACCCGTTTGTCGGCTGAGCTTACAGCGCAGCCTACGCACATGCCCTGGCCGCACAGCCTACCTTGCACAGCCCACCTTGCACAGCCCTCTGGCAAAGCCGCCAATTGCCTGCCATGCTGTGCGGCATGCGGCAGAAGGAATTGCGGCTCGCGCTGGTCTGCTATGGCGGGATCAGCCTTGCCGTCTACATGCACGGCGTCACCAAGGAAATCTGGTACGCCACGCGCGCCAGCCGCGCGTTTCACGAAGGAGACCCGCCCGCCGGCGGGGCTGAGGGTGTGTATCACCGGCTGCTGGAGGCCTTGGCGCACACGCGCGATCTGCGCCTGCGGATCATCCCCGACATCATTTCGGGTGCCAGCGCAGGCGGGATCAACGGCGTGTTCCTCGCGCAGGCCATCGCCAGCGGGCAGAGCCTCGAGCCGCTGACCCGGCTGTGGCTGGAACGGGCTGACATCGAGGTCCTGCTCGATCCCGATGCGCGGCCGTGGAGCCGCTTTGCCAAGTTCTGGGCGCAGCCGATCGCATGGTTCGTGCTGACGCGCCCGGGCAACCTCGTCAGCCGGACAGTGGCGAAGGGTACCCGCGCCGAAGTGCGGCTCAAGGTCTCGCACCTTATCCGCGCGCGCTGGTTTGCGCCGCCATTCAGCGGGATAGGCTTCTCACGCCTGCTGTGTGAGGCGCTGGAAGCGATGGAGCGTGAGGCCCGGCCCGGCCCGCCGCTATTGCCACCGGGTCATCCGCTTGATCTCCTCGTCACGGCCACCGATTTCAACGGCCACCTTGAAGACCTCAAGCTCAACAGTCCGCCGGTGGTGGAGGAAAGCGAGCACCGCCTTGCCATTGGCTTTCGGCGCGCAGCCGCCTGCGCCGAGGGCGGGGATCTGGCCGAACGCGCCGAGTTGGTTCTCGCAGCGCGTGCCACGGCGAGCTTTCCGGGCGCTTTCCCACCGCTCATGCTGCGCGAGATCGACCAGCTCACCGCCGAACGCGGCATGGCATGGACTGGCCGCGAGGCGTTCCTGAAGCGCGTGATGCCCAGCCGCTGGAAGCGCGGGCAAGTGGACGAGGCCTCGCTGGTCGATGGCGCCGTGCTGGTCAACCGGCCCTTCGCGCCGGCCATGGCGGTGCTGCGTGATCGGCCCGCGCAGCGTGAGGTGGACCGCCGCTTCGTCTATATCGACCCCAGCCCCGAGCGGATCCATCTGCCCGATGAAGTGGAGCGCTCGATCGGGTTCTTCTCGGCGATCTTCGGCTCGCTTTCGTCGATCCCGCGCGAACAGCCAATCCGCGACAACCTTGAGGCGCTTGAGACCCAATCGCGCGAGCGGGCGCGGCTGCGCATGATCGTCGATACCCTGCGCGGGGAGATCGACGACGCTGTCGAGCGCCTGTTCGGCTACACCCTGTTCTTCGATCAGCCCACACACAAGCGCCTCACTGCCTGGCGCGCCAAAGCCCAGCAGGCTGCTGCCGAACAGGCCGGATTCGCCTTTCACGGCTATGCGCAAGTGAAGCTGGCGGGGGTCGTAACCGCGCTGGCCGAAGTGATCACCGAAGCGATGCCAGATGTCCCCTTGCGCGGCGCGGTCGAGGCCGAGCTTTGGGCGCATCTTGCCCATCTCGGCTTTGACCGACTGGCGCTGGCCACCGGCGGCGCGACAGCCGAAGCAATTGCTTTCTTCCGCGAGCATGATCTGGCGTTCCGCATCCGGCGGCTGAAACTGCTCGCGCGGCGGCTGACGCAGGACTGGGACGAGGACGAGGGCATCGTACCGGCAGAGCGCGAGGCCGCGCGTGACATGGTCTACCGTGCGCAGGCGCTCTATCAGGCCCGGCAGACTGCCGCCGGCTTAGGCGATGACTTCGCCGATATCGCCGCTGCGGCACTCAAGCGCCCCGGCGAGGTGCTGGCCGCCATTGCTGCAAGACGCGATCTCAAGGGTATCGATATCGCCGTTGATGCCATGATCGTTGAGGCATTGCAGGCGATGACAAAGCCGCTGCGCCGCCGCTTTCTCTATGCCTATCTGGGTTTTCCGTTCTACGATGTCGCCACGCTGCCGCTGTTGCAGGGCGAAGGCATGGGTGAGTTCGATCCGGTCAAGGTCGACCGCATTTCCCCCGAAGACGCGACCGCCATCCGCACCGGCGGCACGCGCGCCTGCCTCAAGGGCATTGAGTTCTTCCACTTCGGCGCGTTCTTCGCGCGCGCCTACCGCGAGAACGACTACCTCTGGGGCCGCCTCCACGGCGCCGAGCGCACGATCGACCTGATCGCCTCGACAGCGCAGCCGCCGCTACCGGACAGCACGATCCGGCGGTTCAAGCGCGATGTGTTCCTCGCTATCCTCGAAGAGGAAAAGCCGCGCCTCACCGCCGAGCTCGACATGGTCGAGAAGCTCGTGGTGGAGGTGCAAGCCGCGTTTGCCGGGGAGTGAGGGCAGCCACGGGCCGCCCGGTCACTCCGTCAGATCGGTCCACACGTCCTTTAGCCGGTCGAAAAAGCCCTTTGACTGCGGACTTTCATCGCCGGTTTCGCTTGCCTGAAACTCGCGCAGCAGTTCGCGCTGGCGGGCGGAAAGCTTGGTCGGCGTCTCCACCTGGATCTCGACCACGAGATCGCCCGAGCCGCGCCCCTGCAGCACGGGCATGCCCGCACCGCGCTTGCGCAGCTGCTTGCCGGACTGGATACCGGCGGGAATGTCGATCGCATGGCGCGCGCCGTCCAGCCCGGGAATTTCGATCTGCCCGCCCAGCGCCGCTGTCGTGATGCTGATCGGGCAGCGTGTGAGCAGCGTGGTGCCTTCGCGCTCGAACACGCGGTGCCGCTTGATGTGCAAAAAGATGTAGAGATCGCCTGGCGGCGCGCCAAACGGCCCTGCCTCACCCTTGCCGGCAAGGCGGATACGCGTGCCGGTGTCGACACCGGCGGGGATCTGTACTTCCAGCTTTTGCTCGGCGTCGACCCGGCCTTCGCCGCGGCAATTGCGGCAGGGGCTTTCGATCACTTCGCCGCGGCCCTGGCAGGTTGGGCAGGTGCGCTCGACCATGAAGAAGCCCTGCTGCGCGCGCACCTTGCCGTGTCCGCCGCAGAGGTTGCAGCGCCGCGCCGATGTCCCCGGCGTGGCCCCGGTGCCGCTGCAGGGGGTGCAGCTTTGCGCCACTTCCACCGCGATTTCGGCCTTCTTGCCGTGAAACGCTTCTTCCAGCGTGACTTCCATGTCGTAGCGCAGGTCTGCGCCGCGGCGGGCCGGTTGGCGCCCACCGCCGAACGCGCCGCCGAAGATCGTCTCGAAGATATCACCAAGGTCGCCGAAGTCAGCGCCGCCGCCAGCCCCAAAGCCACCTGGGCCGCCGCCGCCTTGCTGGAACGCGGCATGGCCATACTGGTCATAGGCCGCGCGCTTCTGCGGGTCGGACAGGCAGGCATAGGCCGCGCTGATTGCCTTGAATTTGGCTTCGCTATCCGCGCACCCGGGGTTCTTGTCCGGGTGAAACTTCATAGCAAGGCGGCGGTACGACGACTTGAGCGTCTTGTCGTCGGCGCTGCGCTCGACTTCGAGCAGTTCGTAAAGATCAGTTTCGGTTGCCATCGCCCACCCCGGAACGGCATCCGCCACCCGCGCCGGAAACGCAGGTGGCGGAAGCCTTCAGCACCTTCTCATGCCTTGTTGTCGTCGACTTCCGAGAACTCGGCATCGACCACGTCTTCGGCGTCCTTGGGAGCCTCGGCCCCCGGCGACGCCGCCGCAGCCTGTTCCTTCTCGTAGATGGCCTGACCCATCTTCATGGCCTTGTCGGTCAGTGCCTGGGTCTTGGCATTCATGTCGGCCACATCGCCGCCCTCGATCGCGGTCTTGGTCTCGGCAATCGCGGCTTCGATCTCGGCCTTCAGGGCGGCGTCGATCTTGTCGCCGTTCTCTTCAAGCTGCCGCTCGGTCGCGTGGACAAGGCTGTCGGCGTTGTTGCGCGCTTCCGCGCCTTCGCGCCGCTTCTTGTCCTCTTCGGCAAACTTTTCGGCATCGCGCACCATCTGGTCGATGTCCGCGTCCGAAAGTCCGCCCGAGGCCTGGATGCGGATCTGCTGTTCCTTGCCCGTGCCCTTGTCCTTGGCAGACACGTTCACGATGCCGTTCGCGTCGATATCGAAGGTCACCTCGATCTGCGGCACACCGCGCCGCGCTGAAGGAATGCCAACAAGATCGAACTGGCCGAGCAGCTTGTTGTCCTGCGCCATCTCGCGCTCGCCTTGGAACACGCGGATCGTTACCGCCTGCTGGTTGTCCTCGGCGGTCGAATAGACCTGGCTCTTCTTGGTCGGGATCGTGGTGTTGCGGTCGATCATCTTGGTCATGATGCCGCCCAGCGTCTCGATGCCCAGCGACAGCGGGGTCACGTCGAGCAGCAGCACGTCCTTGACATCGCCCTGCAGCACGCCGGCCTGGATCGCCGCGCCCATAGCGACGACTTCATCCGGGTTCACGCCGGTGTGCGGATCCTTGCCGAAGAACTCCTTCACGATTTCGCGCACGCGCGGCATGCGGGTCATGCCGCCGACGAGCACGACGTCGTCGATGTCCTTCGCGGTCAGGCCCGCATCGGCAATCGCCTTGCGGCACGGCTCCAGCGTGCGCTGGATCAGGCCCGAGACGAGCTTTTCGAGGTCGGAACGGGTCAGGTTTTCCACCAGATGCAGCGGGGTGGTTGTGCCGCCTTCCATGCGCGCGGTGATGAAGGGCAGGTTGATTTCGGTGGTCTGCGCGCTCGACAGCTCGATCTTGGCCTTTTCGGCGGCTTCCTTGAGCCGCTGCAGCGCCAGCTTGTCGGTGCGCAGGTCCATGTTCTCCTTGGACTTGAACTTGTCCGCGAGGTACTCGACCAGCACATTGTCGAAGTCTTCGCCGCCGAGGAACGTGTCGCCGTTGGTGGACTTCACCTCGAACACGCCGTCGCCGATCTCGAGCACCGAGATATCGAAGGTGCCGCCGCCAAGGTCGTAGACCGCGATGGTCTTGCCATCCTGCTTGTCGAGCCCGTAGGCGAGCGCGGCGGCGGTCGGCTCATTGATGATGCGCAGCACTTCAAGGCCCGCGATCTGCCCGGCATCCTTGGTTGCCTGGCGCTGCGCATCGTTGAAGTAGGCCGGCACGGTGATCACCGCCTGCGTGACTGTCTCGCCGAGATAGCTCTCGGCGGTTTCCTTCATCTTCTGCAGGATGAAGGCGGAAATCTGCGAGGGGCTGTAGTCTTCGCTGCCTGCCTTGACCCACGCGTCGCCGTTCTTCCCCTTGACGATGCCATAGGGAACCAGCGCCATGTCCTTCTGGGTCATGGGATCTTCGAAGCGGCGGCCGATAAGGCGCTTCACCGCGAAGATGGTGTTGTCTGGATTGGTGACGGCCTGGCGCTTCGCGGGCTGACCGATCAGACGCTCACCATCCTTGGTGAACGCAACGATCGAGGGCGTCGTGCGCGCGCCTTCGGAGTTTTCGATGACCTTGGACGTGCCCCCGTCCATCACTGCCACGCAGCTGTTGGTCGTGCCGAGATCGATACCAATTACTTTAGCCATGGTGTTCCTGTTTCCTTGCCATTTAGACGCCGCAGGTGAAACGCCCCCCAAAGCCGGGCGGGCCCTTTCCAGACATGTTCGATGCCTATGCAGCTCCGATGGAGGTCGATATAGGTGGCGTTCTGCCGGGCACAAGGCCTCGGGGCTCCCTCGAATGCCGCCCTTTTTCATGACCGGAGTTAGCTGCGATGCGTCTCGTCCTTTCCGCCACCGTCACCGCCAGCCTGTTTGCCCTAGGCGCGTGCAGCGGCGGCGCGCCAGCGCCGGATGCCAGCGCGAGCGCGGCCGCTGGTGCCGCCGCCGATCCGCTGGCGCCCGAAAATGCGCCGAACGTCAGCGTGATCGAGCCTGTGATCAAGTTGCCCGCCACCCCTGGCAGCCCCGGCGTGCTCTACTTCACGATCGAGCAGGACGGCGGCAAGCCGGGCACGCTGGCGGCCGTCTACGTTGACGGCGTTGGCCGGGCCGAAATGCATGAAAGCAAGACCGAGGGCGGCGTGACCACGATGAACCAGGTTCAGTCGGTGCTGTTCAGCAAGGACACGCCCGCACAATTCAAGCCTGGCGGCCTGCATGTCATGCTGTTCGATGTTTCCGCCACGCTGAAGGCCGGCAAGGAAGCGGAAGTGACGTTCACGCTGTCCAATGGTGACAAGGTGAGCACGTTCGCAGCCGTCGAGGAGGCTGGTGGCGGAATGGCAGGCATGGACCACATGTGAGCGAACTGGCACCGCTCCCGCCCGGCGGCGAGCGGCCGCTGACGGCGGGCGAAGAGGCTCTCGCCCGATCGGTGTTCGGCGCTGCGATCGATCTGGCGCCGGTGCGCATCCGGCGG
>CANEVG010000127.1 GCA_947442095.1 Sphingomonadaceae bacterium | reverse complement strand
GCATGACAGCGTCGCTCAGGGAAGCTACTACATAACTCTCTTCTAGGCGATGGTACCGCACGAAATCGAGAGCCTGTTGTTCGCGGGCCGGCTGGCTTGTGCCGATCCTGCAGCCTTTGCCTCGGTTCGTGTGATGCCCCAATGCATGGCGATGGGCGAAGCCGCGGGGATCGCAGCGACGATCGCCCGTGATCGAAGCCTGGCCGTTCAGGTGCTTGATACGGCCGATATAATCGCCGCCCTTGCCGCCCGGGGTGTCAGGGGCATAAGCGGTGAAGCTCCGTCTGATTACGCTCTGGCCTTGAAGGCTTTTTTGGGCTCCTAATACGATGAAATTGGCGCGGGACGAGAAGAGGGCAAACCTGTGATAGATATTGAAAGCCTCCATTGCCCAGTTCGGCTGGCGAACCGGAAGAGGGTGCACCTGAGCGGGCAGGGCTTGCGCCTCCTCCCTGACCTAGTGCTGCACAGCGCCGTCGAGCAATATACGACGTCTGGGAAGGTCGAGCGGCCTTGCAGGATCGAGATCGATTTTGCCGCGCTTAAGAGCATGCTGAACCGCGGCGAGCCAAGCCATGCTGGCTGAGACGCCCAGTTCCCGAACGACTGCCCCGCTCATCCTTGTCGGCCTTATGGCAACCAGCCTGTTCATTAACTTCGTCGACCGCGGGAACCTCGCGACCGGCGCCACCCAGATCCGTGCAGATCTCCATCTTTCGGCTACCGCTTATGGAGCTTTGGCCTCAGGGTTCTACTTCGCCTATGCCTTCTGCCAGCTCCCGGCAGGTGCGCTTTCAGATCGGCTCGGCGGGAAGCTGGTACTGGGCATCGGTGCGCTCCTCTGGTCGGTCTCCACCTTGTTGACTGGCTTTGTCGAGAGCTTCTTGGGGCTCCTCGTGCTGCGCATGATGCTCGGAATGGGCGAGAGTGTGGCCTTCACGACCACGTCTCATGTTATCGCCAGCAATGTCCCGCGTGCGCAGATAGGACTGGCCAACGGAGTGATTGGGTTCGGCTACCTCGTCGGCCCGGCAGCAGGGACACTGATTGGCGGCTTCTTGATGGCCCGTTGGGGCTGGCGCGCCACGTTCATTTTGTTCGGTACAGTCTCGTTGCTCTGGCTCATCCCCTGGAGCCGGGTGCGGATCAACGAGACGAAGTCGGCGGGAAATCAAGATCAGCAGCGAGTGACCATGCGCCAGATTCTTGGACGACGCGCCCTGTGGGGCGCTTCGCTCGGCCACTTCGCGGGTAACTGGAATTGGTATTTCATCCTTGGTTATTTGCCGATGTATCTCGAGATGCAGCGCGGCTTTTCGATGGCCCAGATGGCGACAGTGGTGTCGAGCGCCTATCTGGTAAATGCACTTGCTGCGCTGCTTGCAGGCTGGGTTTTCGACAAGGCGATCCAGCGCGGCTGGTCACCGTCGCTCACGCTCAAGTTGCCGCTGGCGGCAGCACATGTCGCTGGGCTGGTGTGCATGCTCGCCATGCCAGTGATGCCGATCGGGGCCTGCATCGCGCTGTTGTTCGTCTATGAGATATTTCTCGGGTTCTCGTCACCGGCCTATTTCATGATCCCGCAGATCATGGCGGGGCCTTCCGCCGCAGCGCGCTGGGTCGGCGTTCAGAACATGATGGGCAACATGCCTGGGATCATCGGCGTGATATTTGCGGGCGTGCTGATCGATGCCAGCAACGGCTCCTATGGCACGGCGTTTCTGTTAGCCGGGCTGGCCAATATTCTCGGCCTGCTCGGCTGGATCGGCATACTGCCTAAAGTGGAACCAATCGACTGGGAAGGCGCCAAAGCGGCTTAGCGCGGTTGTCACTCAGTTGAACTGCTCGCGACAAAGGCACGCAGCCCTTCGAGAGCATCGTCGTAATACAGTATCGCGCGATAAAAGAAGAACGTCGCGCTGCGCATCGGCCGGTAGCCTTCTTCCACCTCCCGCCACTCGCCCTTTCGCAGGATAACGCGCGCCGCAACGATCGCCACTAAAGCGGAGCGCGCAACCTTGTTCGCCAACTCGAGGCCGTCGCAAGGAAACATAAGACGCTCCAAACAATGCCGACCCGCAACGCCGGATCATTGTCCGGTTTCTTGAACGCCGCGGGAAAGCTCGAGGATGCCTGAATGGTCTCAGTCCACCTCGGCTGCGGGTGAAGTAACCCAGTTTGGGACACGATCACGGTGCTACCTAGTGGTTCTCACCTGACGGTTGAATCCCATTATGGATTCCTATCGGATTTCGGCCGTGCGAGCCAGCGGGGATGCGCAGTGGTATAGTCATCGACCTCCCGTCCGCGGACCGAGAGCGTCTCGAACGGATATCCAAGGTGCGTGTTTCGGTAAGTCCCGGACAGCTATTGCTCAGACGCCAATCTGGCCGGGCTTAAGGCTCGCAAGATTTCTGCCTACATCGCCGCGGGCCAAGCCAAGCGCTCGACAGCCGGAGGGAAGGTTGGTGGTCCGCTTATCCAGGCCATGCGCCTCAAGCTCAAGCTCGGAGGACACCGAAGCCGCTACCGCCTGCGCAAGCAACCGCCTGAACCGGTCTTCGGACAGATCAAGCAGGCAAGAGGTTTTCGTCAGTTGCTCTTGTGCGGGCTCGACAAAGTCCAAGACGAATGGAGCCTCGTCTGCATCGCCCAAAATATTACCAAACTCTGGGCCGTGGTGTAGTTCTGCCCTCTTCGATTGCGTCTCTTCAGCGCTATAGACGGCGACCAACCCAGCTATTGCGGCCCATCGGCGCTATTCTATCACTTCCTCCGGTTCAAAATCCGGCGCATATGCTGCGATAACCCCCGCGACATCTGCGAAAAAGAGTTCGTAGACAGGCTCCTAGGCGGGCGGTTTGGCCGCTTCCCCAGCACCGTTGGCGCGCCATGCTGCGTCCTTGTCGTAGGGCCATTTCAGGTCGCATAGGTATACGGAGGGCAGCAAATCGTACCGTTGGGCGTTGCGAATTCCTTGCTCATGGTCCTATAGCGGCAGGTGGCGGCACCGCTCGTGTTGTCCCTGGATGCCACAAAAGGAAACCCTTCAATTGGCTCAGCCCGCACGGCCGCGCGCGCCCAAGGCGCCCAAATCGACAACTGCACCCAAAGCCGCTCCCGCAGTTGCGGCGCCCGCCGCTCCGCTTAACGTCGAAGACGAAGCTACCTTCGCGCTGCGCAGCCTTCAGCAGGCCCACGCTAACAACAAGCGCTACGAAGCAAGCGACGCCGAACTGCTGCACTTCTACGAACAGATGGTGCTGATTCGCCGGTTTGAGGAAAAGGCCGGCCAGCTTTATGGCCTCGGTCTGATCGGCGGGTTCTGTCACCTCTATATCGGCCAGGAAGCGGTCGCGGTCGGGCTGCAGTCCGCGCTCAACGAGGGCCACGACAGCGTTATCACCGGCTACCGCGATCATGGGCACATGCTGGCTTATGGAATTGATCCCAAGGTGATCATGGCCGAACTCACTGGGCGGGGCGCTGGCATTTCGCGCGGCAAGGGCGGCTCGATGCACATGTTCTCCACCGAGCACAAATTCTTCGGCGGCCACGGCATCGTAGGGGCGCAAGTCTCGCTCGGCGCTGGGCTCGCCTTCGCGCACAAATATCGCGGAGATGGCGGCGTGTGCATGGCCTATTTCGGCGATGGTGCGGCTAACCAGGGCCAGGTCTACGAAACCTTCAACATGGCAGCGCTCTGGCAGCTTCCCATCGTGTTCGTGGTGGAAAACAACGGCTATGCCATGGGTACGGCTGTCAAGCGCGGTTCTGCCGAAACGCACTTCCACCGCCGCGGCACGGGCTTCCGCATTCCCGGCATGGACGTCAACGGCATGGACGTGCTCGAAGTGCGCGCCGCCGCTGAAGTCGCGCTCGATTATGTCCGCGCCGGCAATGGCCCGGTGCTGATGGAGCTCAACACCTACCGCTATCGCGGGCACTCGATGTCCGACCCGGCGAAATATCGCAGCCGTGAGGAAGTGCAGGAAATGCGCGACCACCACGATCCGATCGAGGGCGCCAAGCAGGATCTGCTGCGCCGGGGCGTGTCCGAAGAGGCGATCAAGGCCATCGACAAGAAGATCCGCACGGTTGTGGCCGAAGCCGCCGATTTTGCCGAAAGCTCGCCCGAACCAGCTGCAGACGAGCTCTATACCGACGTTCTGGTGGGAACCTACTGACATGGGAATCGAACTCAAGATGCCGGCGCTTTCGCCGACCATGGAAGAAGGCACGCTCGCCAAGTGGCTGGTGAAGCCCGGCGACGCCGTGAAATCGGGCGACATCATCGCCGAGATCGAGACCGACAAGGCCACGATGGAGTTCGAAACTATCGACGAAGGCGTGATCGGCGCGCTAATGGTGGCAGAAGGCACCGAAGGCGTGAAAGTCGGCACCGTGATCGCTACGATCACGAGCGAGGGTGAGACCGAAGCGCAGGCAGCTCCAGCACCCGCGCCCGCTGTCGCCGCGCCTGCTCAGGTGGTTGCAGTCCTGGCACTGGCGCCAGCCGCAGCGCCCGCGCCAGTCACTGCCGTTCCCGCTGGTACCGCGATGAATGCTACCACCGTGCGAGAAGCCTTGCGCGATGCGATGGCCGAAGAAATGCGTGCCGACGACCGCGTCTTCGTAATGGGAGAGGAAGTCGCCGAGTATCAGGGCGCCTATAAGGTCACGCAGGGCCTGCTCGAAGAGTTCGGCCCGCAGCGCGTGATCGACACACCCATCACCGAATACGGCTTTGCCGGCATCGGCGCTGGTGCGGCGATGGGCGGCCTAAGGCCCGTGATCGAGTTCATGACCTTCAACTTCGCGCTGCAGGCCATCGATCACATCATCAACTCGGCGGCCAAGACTAACTACATGTCGGGCGGACAAATGCGCTGCCCGGTCGTGTTCCGTGGCCCCAACGGCGCGGCTTTGCGCGTTGGCGCCCAGCACAGCCACAACTTCGCGGCGTGGTATGCCTCGGTGCCCGGCCTTGTCGTGATCGCGCCCTATGATGCCGCCGATGCCAAGGGCCTGCTCAAGGCGGCCATCCGCAGCGAAGACCCGGTCGTGTTCCTTGAAAACGAACTGGTCTATGGCCGCAGCTTCGTTGTGCCGCAGATGGATGATTTCGTTCTGCCCATCGGCAAGGCCCGCACCGTGCGCAGCGGCCAGCACGTGACCATCGTGACCTACTCAATCGGCGTCGGCCTCTCGCTTGAAGCTGCTGAAACGCTCGCCGCCGAAGGCATCGAGGCCGAGATCATCGACCTTCGCACCTTGCGTCCGCTCGACAAGGCCGCCGTGCTCGGAAGCCTCGCGCGCACCAACCGTATGGTCGTGGTCGAGGAAGGTTTCCCGGTTTGCTCCATCGCGTCCGAAATCATCACCATTGCGATGGAAGAGGGCTTCGATCACCTTGATGCGCCGGTCCTGCGGGTGTGCAACGAAGACGTGCCGCTGCCTTATGCCGCAAATCTAGAAAAGCTGGCGCTGGTCGATACCGCCCAGATTGTCGCGGCGGTGAAGAAGGTTTGCTATCGCTGATCCGATGTCGGCTCCAGGAGATGATAGCGCCCTAAGCCCGCCCGAGCGGCTCGCTGTAGCATATGCTCCGCGCGCCTTTCGCCCGCTGTGGGAGGGGTTCCTGCTTCTTGACCAGCGGCTCGCCGCTGCCACGCGGGCTGGGCGCGATCCGCTGATGATCCAGCTGCGGCTGGCCTGGTGGCGCGACCGGTTCGCCTCGCCCGCCAGTGAATGGCCGGCGGGGGAACCCTTGCTGGCCTTGCTCAAGCCTTGGGATACGCAGCGCGCTGCTTTGCGCGCGATGGTCGATGGTTGGGAAGCGCGCATCGTGGGCGAGGACGGCGGCGCGAAGCTTGGCGAGGCGCGCATCGAGGCGTTGATGGCGCTCGCCCACCTATGCCATGCCCCGGCAGACGACAGCGTGCGCCGGGCTGCTGCCGAATGGCTCGGCATGCAGTCACCTAGCACGCGACCGCCGATCCTGCCGGCCATGCTGCGCCCGCTGGCGATCCTGCGCGGCATCGCGCTGCGCGAAGCCAGTGGAAAAGCGGCCAGCCCCTTAGGCAATTTACTCGCCATCTTGCGGATTGGCGCGTTCGGACGCTAAGATTCTCGCCTAATCGGCGGGACTTTCCATTCACGCTTTGGCCCCATGCAGCGTTGCTGCTGGCCGCCTGGAGCGTATTCGGGTGTCTAGGCCACGCCGAAGACCGCGTATCCGCCGCTCCGACCCGGCTCGCACTGGAAGCGGTTCCCCCGTCCAAGGCCAATGAGCTCCCCGGTTCGGACGCAGGCGATGCTGTCGCCCCGTGCCTGCCCGAAGTGGGCGAGCAGAGCCGGGAGGCGAAGCGCTATGACCGGCTCGGCAAGAAGCGCGACGGTCAGATCACCCGCACCTAGATGGTCGCCCGTGAAAAACTCGTAACATGCTGATCGAATTTTGAAAAATCAACATTTGAAGTATCCGAAATCGCAAGGTTCTGAGCGATTTTGTGGAAAAGCTTTTGAATTTGCACGCGCTCGCACGTAGGGGCTGGCGCATGGCGTCGCGGCATGATTCAGTTGGCGGATTGAAGGAGCGCCGCGATGCCGCCGAAGAAGCCGGGCCTGTCGGAATTGGAACTGTTCCGAATGCTGCTGACCAACATGATCAACATGAGCCACCCGCTGGTGAAGGTGGCGAACGAGATCGACTGGACGCGCTTCGATGCGGCCTGGGGCAAGTTCTACAATGAGAAGAAGGGGCGCCCGGGGCTGCCGACCCGGCTGATGGCTGGGCTGCATCTGCTCAAGCACATGCACGGACTGTCCGATGATGAGGTGTGCGCCAGGTGGGAGGAAAATCCCTATTGGCAATATTTTTGCGGCGAGGAGTATTTTCGCTTGTCGTTGGTGTTCGATCGCTCCTCGATGACCCGCTGGCGGGGCCGGATCGGCCCGGAGGAGCTTGAACTGCTGATCGCGGAAACGCTGCGGGTGGCAATGGCCAGCGGCGCGCTGAGCCCGCAAGCCTGCGAGCGGATCACGGTCGACACAACAGTGCAGACCAAGGCGGTGGCGCACCCGACCGACGCGCATCTGCTGCTGCGGGCGATGGAGCACGTCTGCCGGCTCGCGAGGAAATACGGGCTGCAACTGCGCCAGTCGTTCCTGCGGCTCGGCCGGGAAGCGCGCCGCGAGGTGGCCCGGCTGATCCACGGCAAAGGCCACAAGCAGGCACTGCGCCACCTGCGCAAGATGCGCACCTGGCTCGGACGGCTGACGCGCGATGTCGGTCGCAAGATCGAGGCACTGGGCGAGGACGGCGCCGACATCGCCAAGGCCTTCGCCGAGACGCTCGAACTTGCCGAAAAGGTGCGCACCCAGCAGGCCAAGGACAAGAACAAGGTCTACGCGCTGCACGCGCCCGAGGTTGAATGCATCGCCAAGGGCAAGGCCCGCACCCGCTACGAATTTGGCGTGAAGACCACGATCGCAGTGACCAATGCTCGAGCCAGGGGCGGCCAGTTCATTCTTGGCATGCATGCGCTGCCGGGCAATCCCTTCGACGGCCACACGCTCACCGGGCAGATCGCGCAAGTCGAGCGGATCACCGGCATCGAGGTCGCTCGCGCCTATGTCGATCGCGGCTACAAAGGGCACGGCCACAAGGGCAGAGCTGACGTCTACATCAGCCACACTCGCGGTATTACGTCCCCGACGATCAAGCGTGAGTTGCGCCGACGAAATGCCATCGAGCCAATCATCGGCCACACCAAGGCCGATGGGCTACTCGAACGAAATCACCTCAAAGGCGCCGCCGGCGATGCGATCAACGCCATCCTCGTGGCTGCTGGCCACAACTTGAGGCTGCTCATCGCATGGCTCGCCGCGCTTTTGCGCGCCATTTGCAGTCTCTGGTTGATGCCGGAACACGCTCTGGTCCGCTGAGCGGGCCTTTTGCGCGTCCTGAGCGGCGCTTCGCGACTTCAGCGACGATTATCCTGGCCGGTCCAGGCGGTCACGCCGCAACCCGCGAAATCTTCAAATCGCATTGTTCACGACCAACAATATGGACGCGCGGCTCTCGACGGTCAGCGCACTGGGCGAAGCGTTTCGGAGTGCAGGCGTACGGGCACGCCAGACGATGAATGAGGCAAAGACGTTTTGGCGCAGCGGGCCGGCCCCGCCGACATGCCGCGCTCCAATCCGATCAGGCGGTCAGGGCTGATAGGGCAGCGAGGACTGGTGCAGTACGATCCGCACCAAACCATCGTCACACAGTTTGAATACAAAGCTCTTGTTGACGAAAATATGGCTGTCGTCTTCGCCAATGAAGTGAACATTACACTGCACGATGCCCAGGTCGCCGTGCAAAATGTAATCGGCTTTGCTGTACCAGACCTTGACCCACGGCTTCAGCTTAAAGCCCTTGTCACTCGGGAAATCCTTGTCACCACCCACGAAATAGGCAAGCGCGCCTTTCTTGGTAGGACGATATGTATCCGTGCCATAGGCAAGCGTCGGCTTGAACAACACCTTGCCCTTGTCATAATCATAAAAATTGGTCAGCACCTGCTCGGAAAAGGCCTGCACATCGCCGCCTTCGGCATGGACCTTGCCGGTCGCCACCACATTGTCGCACCAGGTTTGCAGCGCGCTGTGCATCATTTCATCAGTAAACACGCCGTGCGGCTCCTTCACATCATTACGGCCCGGCTCACATGGCCGAACCCCCTGGCAATCAATCGCGCGCATTGGAACGGTTGGCAAGCGGGCCTACGGGGCCTAGCCCGGATTTCTCAAAGGTCCATCGGGAGAGAGGCTTGACTTGGTCGACGGCTATCGATTGAGAGCGCCGCGCTGATGCGCGCTCGCAGGAGCGTTGTTTCGGCGATGTCGGCGCGCGCAGGATCATCCGCTGTCAGCAGTTGGCGTGGTTTGGGCCTGCTGGACTGTGCGCTGTCTGGTTCGTCAGCGACCGCCGCTTGCGCAGAGGAAGGCATGGGCAAGCTCCCATTCGTCGCGCCATGGATAGGCCGATGCCATTGCGATCTTG
>CANEVG010000126.1 GCA_947442095.1 Sphingomonadaceae bacterium | reverse complement strand
CGGCTGACCCCGTGGCAACGCACGCAAGTTGCGCGGCATTCGGCACGGCCGCACTTCGCGCACTTTGTCCAGGGCCTGTTCGACGACTTCATGCCGCTCGGCGGAGACCGCAACTTCGGCAACGATCAGGCGATCATCGGCGGCTTTGCCCGCTTTGGTGGGCGCGCGGTCGTCGTGATCGGCCACGCCAAGGGCGAGGACACCGCCTCACGCCTCCGGCACAACTTCGGCATGGCGCGTCCCGAGGGCTACCGCAAGGCCATGCGCCTGATGGATCTGGCCGACCGGTTTGGCATGCCGGTGATCACGCTGGTCGATACGCCCGGCGCGTTCCCCGGGGTGGACGCCGAAGCGCGCGGACAGGCCGAAGCCATCGCCCGTAGCACCGAAAAGTGCCTTTCGCTCGGCGTGCCGCTTGTCGCGGTGATCGTGGGCGAAGGCGGATCAGGCGGCGCGGTCGCGCTCGCATCGGCCAACCGCGTGCTGATGCTGGAGCATTCGGTCTATTCGGTCATCTCGCCAGAAGGCTGCGCCTCGATCCTCTGGCGCGGTGCAGACCGCGCCGCCGAAGCAGCCGAAGCGATGAAAATGACATCGGCCGACCTCCTCCAGCTCGGCGTGATCCACCGCATTGTCTACGAACCGGCCGGCGGCGCGCACCGCAACCATGCCGAGACGATCAAGCGCCTCGCCAACGCGCTGCGCGGCGAGCTTGACGATCTCGCCGGCATGGATGCCGAAGAGCTGCGCACCGAACGTTGGAACTTCTTTATGCAATTGGGCGCGCTCTGAGCCGGCCGATAGAAAGCGAGCGCGAAGGCCGCGAGGTTATCACCGGAATGCGCGGCGGACCCGGCAGCGTCACCGTCCGGCATTTCCGCTTCGCCGGCAAAGGCGCGCCCGCGCGCTTCCTGATCCTCGAAATCCCGCCCGGCTCGGCGGAAGGTGCGCACACGCATTACGCCGACGACCGCAATAGCCTCGGCGCTTACGACGAATTCTACTACGTCATTTCCGGATGCGGCTTGGCCACGCTGGGCGATGCGACGTTTGCAGTGTCCACCGGCGACTACTGGCACGCGCCGCTCGATCTGGCGCGCGGCCTCGCCAACGCCGATCGGCAAGCGCCGCTCAAGGTACATCTTACCGTGGTGCTGCGCGGCGCGGCGCACGGCTGAGCCGGAATCCTGATGAAGAAAGTAGATGGCGGAGCGGCAGGGAGATCAATTTCTCTTGTATTGCTTTGTAATTAAAGAATTTATATTTTTACGCCGTCGACCGACCCCACACTTGCCCCCACAATCTGAGGTGGATTGGATCGGACTGTGATAACCTACCAGATGTGAGCGCAAAGCAGCACGCGCAACTGGTCGGAGTTAAATATCTGACCGTTCAGCCACGTCTCGAACGCGCCGCCCAGTGCTTCCGCGCGGGCCTCATCGACATCCATGAAGGCGTGCCCAGTTTCATCGACCGTGACCCATTCGCGGGTCGTCGGGTCGATCTCGTCGTGCACGTCGAGCATCAGAAGACGCCGGGCCTGATAGATCGGTGGCTTGCCTTCGCGCACGACCACAACGCCACCTTCGCCCGGCGTTTCGTCGTCGCCATGGCGCAAGGTAACGCCGGTAAAGTCCCACATGGTGAAGCGGTCCTTACCCGGCGCCAGGCGCGTGCCGCGCCCGCGCATCTGCTGGTAGAGGATCGAGCTGTGGGTGAAGCGCGCCATCACGAGGTTGCGCACGTCCGGGCAGTCGAAGCCGGTATCCAGCATATTCACGCTGACCAGGATTTGCGGGAATTCCTCCTTTTTGAAGCGCTTGATTTTGGCCGGGCCGTCCACGCTGTCGTCCGGTCCCATGCCGGAGACGACGAAATCGGCGTAGCGCGTCGTGGGGCTGGGTTTCTTGTCGGCGAACACATCATCGAACATGCGCGCCAGCGTTTCGGCGTGGCGCTTGGTGACGGCGAAGACGATGGTCTTGCCCCAATCGGGCGCGCGGCGAATGCCGTTCGGGCCGGTGTAGCCGTTCTCCAGAACCTCGCGGAATTCACGCACCATGGCGCGGTTGCGCTCCGGGATGGTGAACTTCCGCTCCAAGGCCGATGGATCGACGATGATCGGGTCGCGGTCGGTGAACAGCCGCTCCAACTCCGCGCGGGTCGGCGCATCGAGGGCGGCCCAATCGATGTCGCTGCGCGCGACCGAAAAGCCATCCGTCGCCGCCGTGCGCGCGGTCATGGCGCGGTAAATCTCGTAGGGCACAAGATGCCCGTCCGCGATCGCTTCGGACATGCTGTAGCTGTAGGTCGGGCGGCTGACCTCGAAGAAACGCAGCGTATCGCGTATCGCGGCGCGGTCTTCGTCGTCCACATCCGGCGCATCCTGCATGACGCAGGGTGTTGCGGTCAGCCCCACCTTGATGCCGTCAAAATGGTCGAGCGCGCGCCGCCATTGGCCGTAAATGCTGCGGTGGCATTCGTCGATAACGATCAGGTCGAAATAGCCCGACGAGTATTTTTCGTATTCGTTCACCAGCGTTTGCAGCGTGACGATGGTGACCCGCTTTTCGTCCTGAAAGCGGCGCCCGGTGCGCGGGACGCGGTAACAGGGCAGATGCGGCAAATGCTCCGCAAATGCGTCTTCCGCCTGTATTGCGAGCGTGTTCCGATCGACCACGAAGAGCGCGCGCGTCGCCCAATTCGCTTCGAAAAGACGCTTCAGCAATGCCGCCGCCGTGCGGGTCTTGCCCGTGCCGGTCGCCATCTCGACGAGCATCTTGCGCCGCCCGTTGACGATCTCCCGGCACACCGCTTCGATGCATGCGCTCTGATGCAGACGGCCACCGCCGCCGGCAATTCGGCTGTCGATCGGGATGTCGAGCGGGTTGCGGCGGATATCGCGAGCCGCTTTCCGGCGGGCGAGATCGTCCTGGCTAAAAACAGTCTCGATCCTGCGGAAATGAGCGTCCTGGCCCTTGTCGCAAAACCAGATTTCTTCGCCGTTTGATAGAAAGATGAACGGCACATCGAGCAAATCGGCATAACGTCGGCCTTGCGCCTCGCCCGCGCTCAGACTGACGCTCGTGCTCTTGGCTTCGAGCACGGCAAGCGCGCGGCCCTGGCGGTCGAACAGCGCGTAGTCGGCCCGCCCACCGTCATCGAGGGGATACTCGTAGCGCACGCTGATGCCATCAGTCAGACGCCAGTCGGTGTCTTTCAGAAGCTGGTCGATCTTGATCCGGGCGAAGGCTTCGTTCGTCACTTTCTGGCAGCCTCCGCACCCCGTTCAGCGGCCTTTCCTTTGGCCGCCAAGCCGACGGTCAGCCGCTCATATTCTTCCACCGCGACCACCACCACGACGCCGCGCCCGTGCTTTTCAATCAGCACCGGCTGAGCGCGTGCGGTATCGATCATCAGCCCAAAGGCGTTCTTCGCCTCGCGCGCCGACATGGTTTTCATGGCCGATTCCTGTGGCGATTCATGCGGCCATTTAGGACGAAATAGCTTTTTTCAGCAACGGCGCATTTGCGGCTTTGATCCGGCGGCATGGGTGTCGTCTGAGTTTGATGTGAGCCCCGAAGAAGAGTGCGAATAGGAGGGCAAGATAAAGCGAGTTGCCTCGCTGCCGGAACTTCGTTCCTAAGTGTTTGTCTGCACATTGTTTTTTGGCGGCTGTCCGGCATAGGGGCAAGGTGCGTTGGTGCCGGAGAAGTCGATTTCTGCAATGTTTTCAATGGCATTTTGGGTGGCGCCGCCAATGTGCGTGGTGCGCCGTTCCGCCGTTTCTACTCTACAGCAAGTATTTCTACGCCACGGCCCTACGCCGTCATTTTCGACCTTGTGTCGTCCGTTTTATCTTCCAATCGTCGCATCATGGCGACCGAAGAAGACCATTTCCGCATCCGTCCGGGCCGGGTCCGCGACCGGGCTGGCGGGCGCACCACGCGCGCCGTCCGGCCGCGCCCGAAGACGTTCCTGGCCGAGGTGCATCAGGCTATCCGGCGCGCCGGCGGCGACCCCAATCGGCTGGGCTCGGCCGGGAAGGGAAGCGGCCGGTTCAATGCGCGAGGCCGAGGCGCTACGGCCGCCGCCGGGCTGAAGGGCCGGAGCGCCTGGAGCCGGGACGCCAGCGGCGTGCGGACCCGCGCCCGACGCGTGACCGTGAAGGCGCGGATCGTGAAGCTCAACCCGCAGCGCGGGGCGGCGCGCGGACGGTCGTTCGTCAGCGCGAAGGCGGTGGACGCCCACCTGCGCTATTTGGAGCGCGATGGCGTCAACCGCGACGGCGAGAAGGGACAGGTCTATTCGGCCGAGCGCGACGCCGTGGACGGCAGCACCTTCCTCGACCGGGGCCGCGAAGACCGCCACCAATTTCGCTTCATCGTCTCCGCCGAGGACGGCGTAGAGTTGGCCGACTTGCGGGAGACCACCCGCGATCTGATGAAGGCGATGGAGGCGGACCTCGGCAGCAAGCTCGACTGGATCGCGGTCGATCACCACAACACCGGTCACTCGCACACCCACATCCTGCTGCGCGGCGTTACCGACGACGGGAAGATACTCAACATCGCCGGCGACTACATCGCTCACGGCATCCGCGAGCGGGCCAGCGAGATCGTCACGCTGGAGCTGGGCCGGCAGACCGAGCAGGAGGTCAGCCGCCAGCTTGAGCGCGAGGTGGACGCCGAGCGGTTCACTCGCCTGGACCGTATGCTGATCGCCGAACAGGAGGCGAGCCAGGCCCTCGCCGATCTGCGCCCCGACCGGGACATGCTGGAGACGGCGCGGCGGAACCGGGCGCTGCTGATCGCCCGCGCGCGCCGGCTGGAAAGCATGGGGCTGGCGACCGAGGTGGAGGTTGGCCGCTGGTCCATCTCAGCACAGGCCGAGCCGACCTTGCGCGAACTGGGCGAGCGCGGCGATATCATCAAGACCATGCACCGGGCGCTGGCAGACCACGGCCTCGCCGACGAACGCGCCTCCGCGCAATATGTTGCGCACGGCAAGCAGATCACCGAACCGATCGTGGGCCGCGTGCTCGCCAAGGGCCTGGCCGGCGACGAGATGGGCGACCGGCTGCACCTCGTCATCGATGGCGTGGACGGGCGCACCCACTATGTCGAGATGGCGGACGCCGGCCGCCTCGACGAGATCAGACGCGGCCACATCGTCGCGCTCGACCCGGTGGCGACCAAGGCCGAGTCCCGGCCGGCGGACGTCAACATCCAGATCATGGCGGAGGCCAACGGCGGCATCTACCAGCCGAGCCTGCATCTGGAAGCGACGCGGGACATCATCGAGCAGCGTAACGGCGATCCCGACGCCTTCATTCGCTCCCATGTGCGCCGGCTGGAAGTCTTGCGCCGCGCCGGGCATGTCGAGCGCATCGACGCCGACCATTGGAAAATCCCCGGCGACATCGCCGAGCGGGGCATCGCATATGACGCCCCCGGCCGGCCCAAGGATTTCGGCATCCGCACGCTGTCCACGCTCGACCTCGACCGGCAGGTTGGCAGCGACGGCGCGACCTGGCTCGACAGGGAGCTGGTTGCGAAAGACCATCTGCCCCTTGCCGGAACCGGCTTCGGCCGGGAGGTGAACGCCGCGCTCGACCGGCGCGCGGCCCGGCTCGTCGAAATGGGCCATGCCAGCGTGAAGGACGGTCTCATTTCCATTCCCCGGCGCACGGTCGCAGCGCTAGAGCGCCAGGAGATCGATCGAGTCGGCAAAGAGATGGCCGCCGAGCGTGGACTGACCTACAGCCCGTCTGGGCCCGGCGAGTATGTCTCCGGCCGGCTGGCGGGCGTCGCTAATCTCGCCAGCGGGCGCTTCGCCATGCTTGAGGACGGACTCGGCTTCCAGCTCGTGCCCTGGCAGCCTGTGCTGGAAAAGCGTCTCGACCAACACATCAGCGGCGTCCGTCGCGACGACGGCGGCATCGAATGGAGTTTTAGCCGCAATCGGCAGATCGGACTGGGGCTTTGATCCATCTTGAACGATACGGCATTATGCCGTATATATTGGAGCCGAAGGAGGCCCCCATGCCCAAGCCCCAAATCGAAGCCGAGACCGCCCGATTGGAAGCACGCGTCCCGGTCCTGGTCTACGACCAGATGCAGCGCGCTGCCCGCCTGCGCGGCATGACCCTGACCGGCTATCTCATCGCCACGGCCGGCGAGGACGCCCGCCGCGTTGTCGAGGACGCCGACATCATGCGCCTCGCGCGCGAGGACCAAATCCGCTTCGCCGAGGCGCTGATCAATCCGCCCCAGCCGAACGCGCGGCTGGCTCGTGCGGCGAAGCGCCATGCCGAGCTGATCGAGCGCCGGTGAGCGTCCGCTTCGTCATCGAGCCGCTGGCGAAGGCGCACAAGCGCGATGACTTCACCTGCGGCAACGACCGGATCGACAGCTATTTCCGTGAGACCGTCTCCCAGGACGTGAAGCGTAAATACGCCACCTGCTTCGTCGCCAGGGAGATCGCAACGGATCGGGTGGCGGGCTTCTACACCCTGTCGTCCAGCAATGTGCCGTTGAACGAGGTTCCTGAGCCGCTGGCGAAGAAACTGCCGCGCTACCCGACCGTCCCGGCAGTGCTGATCGGCTGGCTTGGCCGCCATAGCGACTATGCCGGACAAGGGATCGGAGAAGCCTTGTTGTTTGACGCCATCAAGACCGTGGCGACTGCACCCATCGGAGCGCACGCCATCTTCGCTGACGCCATCGACGACAGTGCGGCGGCCTTCTACGCAGCCTTCGGTTTCGCGCCTTTGGTGCGGCGGCCACGCACCCTCTATCTGCCGGTGGCGACGGCGTTGAGCCTGGTATCGCCATGACGACCGCCTCCCTCCCTACGCCGTTTCCGCCCCGCGTCGCCGCGCGCAAGTATTATTGCGCCACGGCGCGCGGAGGTTTCCAGCGTAGAAAAAGGCTATTCTTTCCAGAGCTTCGTTCGGCGATTCTGGACCAATGGCCAGACCACGCAAGGAACGCCCGCCGACCGCATCCGAGCAGCTTGAAGCGTTGCTCGGCTACCCTTGGCCGTTTCCGGGCCGGCCGCCGAAGCATGACCTTTCGACCTGGACTGTCACCGACGACTGGCCAGAGCATATCCCGGTCACGGAAGCCGAGGTGGACGTGTTCGAGGCGTGGTTCGGCGATCTATTCGATGAGCTGTTCGGGCCGTGCCGATGATGTGACAGGGAGACATACACCATGACCGTGCCGCTACGGGCCGCCCTTTACTTGCGCGTCTCGACGGCGCGGCAGGCCGAGCATGATGTCTCCATCCCCGATCAGAAGCGCCAGGGTGAAGCCTATTGCGCTTCACGCGGCTACCAGCTCGTCGAGGCCTACGTGGAACCGGGCGCGTCGGCGACCAACGACCGGCGCCCCGAGTTCCAGCGCATGATCGAGGCGGGCACGTCGAAGCCCGCGCCGTTCGACGTGGTGATCGTCCATTCGTTCAGCCGCTTCTTCCGCGATCACTTCGAGCTGGAATTCTACGTCCGGAAGCTCGCGAAGAATGGGGTGAAGCTTGTCTCCATCACCCAGGAGATGGGCGATGATCCCATGCACGTCATGATGCGGCAGATCATGGCGCTGTTCGACGAGTATCAATCCAAGGAGAACGCCAAGCACGTCATCCGCGCCTTGAAGGAAAACGCCCGGCAGGGCTTCTGGAACGGCTCGCTACCGCCCATCGGCTACCGTGTCGTCGCGGCCGAGCAACGCGGCGCGAAGGTCAAGAAGAAGCTGGAGATCGACCCGCTCCACGCCGAAACGGTGCGCCTGATCTACCGGCTGGCGCTCCACGGCGACGGCGCCAAGGGCCAGATGGGCGTCAAGAACATCGTCAGCCACCTGAACCGCAACCGCATCTTCACGCGCGACGGAGGCCGTTGGGGCATCGGCCAAGTCCACCGCATCCTGACCCGCCGCACCTATATGGGCGAGCATGAGTTCAACAAGCGGGCCAAGTCCAAAGAGCTGAAACCCGTCAGCGAGATCGTGGTCGTGCCCGTCCCACCGCTCATAGACCGCGAGACCTTTGACGCTGTGCAGACGCTGCTCAAGGCCCGCCATCCCAAGGTAACGCCATCCGCCGTCATCAGCGGCCCGACGATGCTCACCGGCCTGATCCACTGCGCCAAGTGCGGCGGGGCCATGACCATCCGCACCGGCAAGGGCGGGCGTTATCGTTATTACGCCTGTTCGATGAAAGCCCGGCAGGGGCCGACAGGCTGCGAAGGTATGGCGGTGCCGATGGACAAGTTGGACGATCTTGTCGCCAGCCATCTCGAAGACCGTCTCCTCCAGCCCGAGAGGCTGGAGACGATCCTCGCCACCGTCCTCGACCGGCGGCAGGAGCGATCCGAGCGCCAGCATGAGCACATTGGCGAACTGAACAGGCGTGCGGCGGAATCCGAAGCCCGCCTCAAGCGCCTCTACGACGCCATCGAGGCGGGCGTTGCCGACCTGAACGACCCGGCGCTCAAGGACCGCATCGATGGCCTGAAAGCCATCCGCGATCAGGCGAAGGCCGATGCCGAGCGCGCCCAGGCCATGCTTGAGAACTCCGGCAGCAAGGCCATCACCCCGCAGATGGTGCGCACTTTGGCCGAAACCGCGCGGCGGCATATCCGCCTTGAAGGGGGTGGTTATCGCCGCGACCATCTTCGTGCGCTCGCCCAGCGCGTTGAGGTCGCAGATGGCGAGGTCCGGATCATGGGATCGAAGTCCCGGCTGCTACAGGTGCTGACCGGAAAAAATGGCGCAAACTCAGTGCCCACTCAGGGACTGAAGTGGCGGTGGAAGAGAGCCTGCGGACGAACTCTCTCTCATTTATGCATATGTTTTAAAACAAATTTATTTCCACCGCGGCAGTTCGCTGACGCTTTCTGAATAGCAAGAAATCTAGGAGATATACCACAATTGACCGTCCATGTTCGACCCATTCAGGTCGCCCGGCGACGATTTGCAATATCCTGTTCTTTAGCCAGACGTTAAGGGTCGGTCGCTCAATAGGGCAAGCAGCATGTAATTACCCACCCCCTTGCCAAGGCGGCCAGTGTGTGATTCATCCTGCCTGTGAATCGGGAGGAACTCGAGGGGCTTACGAAGCCTGAGTTGGTCGAGTTGGTGCTGCGCCTGCAGCATCCCGATAAGACCTCGCGGACATCTTCG
>CANEVG010000125.1 GCA_947442095.1 Sphingomonadaceae bacterium | reverse complement strand
TCGGCCCGTGGCAAGCCTGCACCGCCGCGCAACCCCGCTGGCGTCGGCCCAGAAGCAGGCCCGGATGGAGGCCCAGAAGCAGGCCCAGCCAGCGGTGGGACAGCCAGCGTCCGGGCAGAACCATCCCCCGCCACCGCGGCCTTGCCGGCAGCACAAGCAGCCAGCACCGCTTCAGCACCGCTGCCCGACGATCCCCCGCGCCAACCCTGGCAAAAGCCGCTGCCGTTTCACCGTCAGGCCTATGCCGCGATCGATCTCGGCACCAACAACTGCCGCCTGCTGATCGCGCGGCCTTCGGGCGATCACTTCATGGTGATCGATGCGTTCAGCCGCGTCGTCCGGCTGGGCGAGGGCCTCGCGCAATCGGGCAGGCTTTCAGATGCGGCGATGGACCGGGCACTTGGCGCGCTGCAGATCTGCGCCGACAAGCTGCGCAAGCGCAATGTCCACCTCGCCCGCTCGGTTGCGACCGAGGCCTGCCGCCGCGCCGCCAACGGCGCAGACTTCATCGACCGGGTCTACCGCGAGACGGGCATCTGCCTCAACATCATCACCGCCGAGGAAGAGGCTCGCCTTGCCGTGCTGGGCTGTCATATCCTGCTCGAACCCGGCGAAGGCCCGGCGATGATTTTCGACATCGGCGGCGGATCGACCGAGATGGTCCTCGTTGATACGAGCACGGCGGCGCCGCGCATCGTGGATTGGCAATCGGCGCCTTGGGGCGTGGTCTCGCTCACCGAAAGCATCGGCCCGATCGAACTCACGGCAGAGGCCCGCGCCGCCGCCTACTCGGACATGCGCGCGCGGATCACCGAGGGCTTTGCCGGTTTTGCGGAACGGGTAGCCCCAGCGCGAGTTCAGGCGGCCGGCAGCACCGGCCTGCGCCTGCTCGGCACCAGCGGCACCGTCACCACCCTTGCCAGCCTTCATCTCGGTCTGCCGCAATATGATCGCAACGCGGTCGACGGCCTGATCGTGCCCACCGCCTCGATGCGCGAGATCAGCCAGCGGCTTGCGCATTACTCACCGGCCGAACGCGTCGCTGTGCCCTGCATCGGGCGCGAGCGCTCCGATCTGGTTGTGGCGGGCTGCGCCATCCTCGAATCGATCTTCGATATCTGGCCGGCCGAGCGGCTCGGCATTGCCGATCGCGGCATCCGCGAGGGCATTCTGCGCAGCCTGATGGCCGCCGGCGGGCTGGGTGAACGGACGCAAACCAAAGGAATGGGCCTGTGAGCCGCAGTGGACGTGATCCGGGCGAGCGGGTCAAAACCGCCAAGGGGCGCACCGCCTCGTCCAACCGCTGGCTCGCGCGCCAGCTTAACGATCCTTATGTCAAGCAGGCCAAGGCCGAGGGCTGGCGCAGCCGGGCCGCATTCAAGCTGATCGAACTCGACGCGCGCTTCACCTTGCTGCGCGGGGCAAAGCGCGTGGTCGATCTGGGCATTGCACCGGGCGGCTGGGCGCAAGTGGTGCGCAAGCAGGTGCCCGCCGCGCAGATCGTGGGCATAGACCTCTTGCCGACCGAGCCGATCGAGGGCGTGACCATCTTCCAGATGGACTTCATGGCCGACGAAGCCCCGGCCGCGCTGACCGAAGCCTTGGGCGGCGCGCCCGATCTCGTCCTCTCGGACATGGCGTCCAACACCGTGGGCCACAAGGCGACCGATCATTTGCGCACGATGGGCCTCGTTGAAACCGCCGTCGATTTCGCGGTCGAAACCCTCGCACCGGGCGGCGCGTTTGTCGCCAAGGTGTTTGCCGGGGGCACAGACGCGGCGCTCCTCACCATCCTGAAGCGCAACTTCGCCACGGTGAAACACGCCAAGCCGCCCGCCAGCCGCAAGGATTCTTCTGAGTGGTACGTCATCGCGCAAGGCTTCAAGGGCCGGGCAGAAGAGTAACGCCTATGCCCGACATTTCCACAGGCTGGATTTTGCGCGAATCACACCGCGCGCCCTAACGGGGCACATCACGCATCCCACCGGAGATTTCCAAAATGGCCGATTCCGCCGACGACCGCCTGCGCCTCCTGATCGAGCGCATCGAACGCCTCGAGGAAGAAAAGAAGGGCATCGGCGACGATATCAAGGACGTCTATTCCGAAGCCAAATCGACCGGCTACGATCCCAAGATTATGCGCCAGATCGTCCGCCTCAGGAAACTGAAGCCCGACGACCGACGCGAGATGGAAGCCATCCTCGATACCTACAAGAACGCGCTCGGTCTCGAATAGGCGGGTCCGCCAGGCGGACGCAGGGACCATGCCTCTTCCCCTCTCCATCCGCCCGGCACGGGCCGAAGACGCTTCGGCCTGCGCCGCCATCTATCGCCCCCATGTTACGCAAAGCTGGGTGAGCTTTGAACTCGAAGCGCCCGATGATACGGAAATGGCCACGCGCATCGCGCACTACGGCGCAAGCCACGCATGGCTGGTGGCGGAGCGGGAAGGTGCGGTCATCGGCTACGCCTATGCCAGCCCGCACCGGACCCGCGCAGCCTATGCCTCCTCATGCGACGTGGCGATCTATGTCAGGCCCGGCGCGGCGCGCAGCGGCGCGGGCCGCGCGCTTTATGGGGCGCTGTTTGCCGTGCTGAAGGAGAAAGGCCTCCACGCCGCCTTTGCCGGGGTCGCGCTGCCCAATCCGGCCAGCGAGGCGCTGCACCGGGCCTGCGGCTTCACCCTGGTCGGCGTGTACCGCGAAGTGGGCTGGAAGCTGGGCGGTTGGCGTGACGTCGCCAAGTGGCAGCGCCTGCTCTAGTGTCCTTTTTTCTGACGTCGAAACGGCTCCAGCCCGCTCCCCCGCCCGGCCTTCCCATTCAGGGTACTCTCGTGGGCCGCCCAAATTTGAGTAGGGGGCGGGGGAGCGGGCCGGAACCGCAACATTTCAGTGCAACCGAAGACCCTAACCCAATAGCGCCAAGCTGATCGCCGTGCCATTGGCCGCCGCATGAATGAGGACCGAGGCCATAAGTCCGATCCGCATGCGCGCGTAAGTCAGCACCAGCCCGGCCCAGAGCTGCGGCAGGATCATCGGCAGCAGCGCCCATGAAAGCTGCGGATAGTTGGTGAGGTGCGAGAGCCCGAAGATCAGGATCGACAGCCAGACCAGATACGGGAACGCAGCCTCGAACCAGCCTGGTACGCCGCGGCGGCGCAGAAACCACCATCCGGTGGGGGCGATCAGGCCTATGGCGACCACGCCGAGAGCCGCCGGCAATTCGGCCACATGGTAGTTCACCATCGCCAGCAGCGCACCTGCCACCAGCGCCCATGCCAGCAGCCACAGCGCGCGCACCCGCCCGGTCAGCCAGCCGCGAAACACGATCTCCTCGCCCACTGGCGCGATCAGCACCACGAGCGGCACGAGCCAGGCCTTGGGCACCGCGCCAAACGCCTCGGGCGCCGGCAGACCCATGGCCGATTGCCACAGCCCCAGCAGCGGTGACAGCACGCCCAGCAGAACGACGAGGTGAAACGCCAGCAGCAGCAGCGCTTTGCCCCACGCGCCGCGCGCACGCAGGCCGCTTGGGCTGATGCGCCGGGGGTGGGCCAGATAGCTTGCCATATCACGCAGCAATGGGGTCATGTCCGGCTTGTGGCCTCGCGCAGGTTAAAAGGACGTTTGCGCGCGGGCCAGCAGGCCCCAACCGGAGGACATTGCCGCGCAGGCGCGTCTCGGCTAGTGGCGCTGCAGCAATCCACCTGAAAGCGCTAAGCAGCAGACCATGGCAGGCCATTCCAAATTCAAGAACATCATGCACCGCAAGGGCGCGCAGGACAAAAAGCGCTCAGCGATGTTTTCGAAGCTCTCCCGCGAAATCACCGTCGCGGCCAAGATGGGCATGCCCGATCCGGACATGAACCCGCGCCTGCGCGCCGCGATCAACGCCGCCAAGGCGCAGTCGATGCCCAAGGACAACATCCAGCGCGCGGTCGACAAGGCGAGCAAGGGCGACGGGGATAACTACGAAGAGGTGCGCTACGAAGGCTATGGCCCGGGCGGCGTCGCGCTGATCGTCGAGGCCCTGACCGACAACCGCAACCGCACCGCCACCAATGTTCGCACCGCCTTTGCCAAGAACGGCGGCAACCTCGGTGCCTCTGGCGCGGTGAGCCACGGGTTCGAGCGGCTCGGCCTAATCGAATATCCCGGCAAGGCAGGCGATGAGGACAAGGTGCTCGAAGCCGCGATCGAAGCGGGCGCTGAGGACGTCGAAAGCGATATGGGCGACGGCGATGAGAACCCGGGCAGCCACCAGATCTGGGTCGCCGTCGAACAGCTCCACCCCGTCGCGCGCGAGCTGGAAAAGACGCTGGGCGAGGCCGAAGGCGTGAAGCTGGCGTGGAAGCCCAGCCTCAAGACCACGGTCGATGCCGAAACCGCCGCCACGCTGCTGAAGCTGATCGACGTGCTCGATGACGACGACGACGTCCAGACCGTCTGGGGCAATTATGAAATCCCCGACGAGGTGATGGAGAAGCTGGGCTGATCATCATCGGCATCGACCCCGGCCTCACCTGCACCGGCTGGGGCGTCGTCGCCAAGGCTGGCAGCCGCCTGTCGCATATCGCCAACGGCCAGATTCGCACCAATGCCAAGGCGGACATGGCGCAGCGGCTGGTCGAACTCGACGCGGGCCTCGCCGCGGTGATTGCCGCGCACCGGCCCGATGCCGGCGCAGTGGAAGAAGTCTTCGTCAACGTGAACCCGCAGTCGACGCTCAAGCTGGGGCAGGCGCGCGGCGTGGCCATGCTGGCGGTGGCGCGCGCGGGGCTCCCGGTGGCCGAGTATCCGACCAAAGTCATCAAGAAGGCGCTGGTCGGCACCGGCGGTGCGGAGAAGGCGCAGATCCAGGCCATGCTCAAGGTGCTGCTGCCCGGTGTGGTGCTGACCGGAGAAGACGCCGCCGACGCACTCGCCGTTGCCATCACCCACGCCAACATGCTGGGCAGTCATCGTTAGGCAGGCATCGTCAGGCAGACCCCGCTAGGCGCGCTTGCCCCTTGCCGGGTTCGCTGGCATAGAACAAACCATGATCGCAAAGCTCACTGGCCTGCTCGATGATTTCGGCCCCGATTGGGCGATCATCGATGTGAACGGCGTCGGCTACCTCGTCCACTGCTCGGCCAAGACGCTCACCCAGTTGGGCATTCGGGGGGACCGGGTGGTGGTCCACACCGAACTGCAAGTCTCCGAAAACGATCAGCGCCTGATTGGCTTCGCCAGCGCGGGCGAACGCGGCTGGTTCCGCCTGCTCACCGCCGTGCAGGGCGTCGGCAGCAAGGTCGCGCTCGCCATCCTCTCGGCGCTCTCCGCCGAAGAAATCCAGCGCGCTTGCGCCGGAGGAGATGCGGCCATGGTCGCCCGCGCCCAAGGCGTCGGCCCCAAACTCGCCAGCCGCATCGTCAACGAACTCAAGGACAAGGCCGGCGGCGTGGCCCCCATCGCGGCAGGCCCCGGCACCCCGCCGATCGACGGCCTCGGCGCCGCGCCCGCCGGATCAGTGAGCGCGGATGCCATTTCCGCGCTGCAAAACCTCGGCTTCAAGCCCGGCGCGGCAAGCATGGCAGTGGCGGCAGCGATAACAGAGCTAGGCGATGATGCCGGGTTGAATGAGCTTGTGCGGGTGGCTTTAAGAAGGGCGGCGGGGTGAGCAAACGCGTGTTGATCCGCGCAGCAAGCGTCGGCATTTCCGCTTTTCCTGTGGCATCGTGGCAGCACGGAGTTCGCAGTTGACCGTTGTCTCGATTTGGGCGGTGCTTGGGACTACGCTGCCGCCGCGCTGCGCGCCAAACGCGCTTGCCGCCCACACCAAGTTGGAGGATAATCGCAAGATGACCGACTTTAGCTTTTCCCTCCCTGACGAGCTCTCTGGCCCGCTGAAATCGCGCCTCGCTGATGGGTCTTATGCCGATGCAGCCGAGTACTTTCGCGAACTGGTCCGCGGCGATCTTGCGGAAGCGGCCGAGGATACCGCGGGGCTCGGCGTCAAGGTCGAGGAAGGGCCGGCGTCTGGGGTGAGTGATAAGACAACACAAAGGCTCATCGAAAACATCATCACCCGCCGCAAGTCATCACGTGCTTGAAGCAAGATTTGCCAATGCTGCCCTCAATGACCTGCTCGAGATCGATGCCTACAGTGTAGCGAAATCCGGCAGCGAAGTTGCGGCAACGTATACGAACGGCTTTACAGCAGCGTTTCAACGGCTGGAGCAATTCCCGGAGCCCGGTGCCGCGCGCCCCGAACTCAGCAGCGATACCCCCTGCCTCAAGCAGCGTCAGCATCGCATACTCTACCGCTTCATGCCCGGCGATTTGCTGATCCTGCGCATCGTTCATCATGCGATGGACCTGGCACGCATGCAGCTGACCCAATGACCGACAACCCCATCCTCACCACCCAGCGCCAGCCGGAAGACCCGGACGCCGCGCTGCGCCCCAAGACGCTCGCCGAATTCGTCGGGCAGGAGGCAGCGCGCGACAACCTCAGCGTGTTTATCGAAAGCGCGAAGCAGCGCGGGGAGGCGATGGATCATGTGCTGTTCTTCGGCCCTCCCGGACTCGGCAAAACCACGCTCGCCGCGATCATCGCGCGCGAGTTGGGCGTGAACTTTCGCGCCACCTCGGGCCCGGTCATCGCCAAGGCGGGTGATCTGGCAGCACTGCTCACCAATCTCGAAACCGGCGACGTGCTGTTCATCGACGAAATCCACCGGCTCAATCCCGTGGTGGAAGAGGTGCTCTATCCAGCAATGGAAGACCGCGCGCTCGATCTTATCATCGGCGAGGGGCCCTCGGCGCGCTCGGTGCGGATCGATCTGCCCGCCTTCACCCTGATCGGCGCGACCACGCGCGCAGGCCTGCTCACCACCCCCTTGCGCGACCGGTTCGGCATTCCGGTGCGGCTGCAGTTCTATTCGGTGGCAGAGCTGGAGCGCGTCGTGACACGCGGCGCGGGGCTGCTGGGCATCGGCATAGACGGCGGCGGCGCCCAGGAAATCGCGCGCCGCTCGCGCGGCACGCCCCGGGTGGCGGGCCGCTTGTTGCGGCGTGTGCGCGATTTTGCGCAAGTTGCAGGCGTACCGATCATCACGCGCGAAGTGGCCGACAGCGCGCTGACCCGGCTTGAAGTCGACGCACTCGGGCTCGATCTGCAGGATCGGCGCTACCTTGCGATGATCGCGGGCATCTACAAAGGCGGGCCGGTCGGCGTGGAAACACTGGCAGCCGGGCTGTCCGAGCCGCGCGACACGATTGAGGACGTGATCGAGCCCTATCTCATCCAGCTCGGCCTCGTGGCCCGCACCGCCCGTGGGCGCTGCCTGAATGATCGGGGCTGGACGCACCTCGGGTTGACCCCGCCCACCGGAGACCTGCCAGGCCTATTTGCCCAGGAAGGCGACGCGGCAGGATAAACGCGCCCCTATGTAATTTCCCCTGTAGATTCGGTTCCAGATTGGGACAGACTTGGTCCCGATCCCCGGAATGGCTCATTCCGGGCGTCCCGACGGGGGCAAAAGGCGGTTAACAGCATTGCGGGAGCGCTTTCGATCTGCGTTGATCCATGAGTTCGGAGACGGTTTGTCCACCATTGGGGGGACAGGCGCTGTCTCCAACGGAAACAGAGAGCAACGATCATGTCGGTTCGGATGGCTTTGGCGAAACTGGCGGCCTGCGCAGCAGGCGGTGCAGTGCTGGGTGGCGGCGCAGTGCACGTTTCGGAGGCGCCCTCGGCAGCTGAAATGCATCACGTCAAGCCGATCAAGGTCAAGCAGGTCAAGGCGCGGCACTATGCCAAGGTCGTCCGCCCGGTTCAGCGCATGCGCCGCGTGGTGAAGACCACCGTGACGAAGACGTGCCAGGCCCCGCAGCAGCAGATGGCCATGGTGCCTGTGCCCTACATGCCGCCTGCACCGCCCCAGCAGATGGGCGGCGGCGGCGGCGCGGTGCCGGTCGTGATCGGTGGCGGCGGGATCGGCGGCTTCGGCGGCGGCTTCTTCGGCGGCTTCTTCGGTGGCGGCGGGAGTGGCGGCGGCGGCAGTGTGGTGATCTCCTCAACCAGCACTGGCTCGACCTCAACGTCCAGCGGCGGCAGCGGCGGCAGCTCTACATCGGGCGGCTCGACCTCCACTTCGGGCGGTTCAACCTCCACCTCGGGCGGTTCGACCTCCACCTCGGGCGGTTCGACCTCGTCCACCACGGGCGGTGTCAGCACCAGCACCGGCGGCGTCAGCACCAGCACCTCGACCTCGTCGGGCAATGTCAGCACCTCGAGCGGCAACGTGTCCACGTCCTCGGGCAATGTCTCGTCCTCGTCGGGCAATGTCTCCACGAGCTCGGGCAACGTCTCGACTTCATCGGGCAATGTGACCAGCAGCTCGTCAACCTCGACCAGCTCGGGCAATGTGACGAGCAGTTCGTCGACATCATCGTCAACTTCGTCGTCGACGTCCTCCTCCACGTCCTCGTCGACCTCGAGCAGCACCAGCAGCTCGACCTCGTCGTCCTCGAACGGCAGCAGCACGACCACGACGACCACGGGCGGAACGACGAACGGCGGCACCACCAACGGCGGCACGGAGGTTCCCGAGCCTTCGATGGCCCTGCTGTTCGGCGCAGCAGCTGCAGGCCTGGTGGTGCGCCGCCGGAAGGCCTTGGCCCCCAAGGCCGACTGACGAGACACAAGCCATTCCCGCCACCAGCGGGCAAACGAAAAGGGCGGCACCGGGGGTAGCCGCCCTTTTTGCTTCCCGTCAGGATACCAGCGCGTGCCTGCGGCCGATCAGGCCGCGAGATTGCGCAGCACGTACTGCAGGATGCCGCCGTTGAGGTAGTATTCCAGCTCGTTGGCGGTATCGATGCGGCACAGCGCGGTGAAGGTAAACGTCGAGCCATCAGCGCGGGTCACTTCCACGTCCACGTTCTGGCGCGGCTGAAGCCCCGCCACGCCGCGTACGGTGAAGGTTTCGTCGCCGGTCAGGCCCAGAGTCTGGCGCGATTCGCCCTCGAGGAACTGCAGCGGCAGCACGCCCATTCCGACAAGGTTCGAGCGGTGGATGCGCTCAAAGCTTTCGACGATCACCGCGCGCACCCCCAGCAGGTTGGTGCCCTTGGCCGCCCAGTCGCGGCTGGAGCCGGTGCCGTATTCCTTGCCCGCGATTACCACCAGCGGCGTACCATCGGCCTTGTGCTGCATCGCCACGTCGTAAATCGCACCGACGTCGCTGCCATAACGGCTCATGCCGCCTTCGATGCCCGGCACCATCTCGTTCTTGATGCGGATGTTGGCGAAAGTGCCGCGCATCAT
>CANEVG010000124.1 GCA_947442095.1 Sphingomonadaceae bacterium | reverse complement strand
TCACATGTTGCAGGTAATCGCGATGCTCTATCTCTGGCTCAAGGCCGGCCATGTCATTTTCGTGATCTTCTGGATGGCGGGCCTGTTCATGCTGCCGCGCTTTTTCGTCTATCACCAGGAAGCGCCGGAAGCCTCGCCTGAGAACGCGATCTGGGTGGACCGCGAGCGGAAGCTGCTCAGGATCATCATGTGGCCCTCGCTGTTCGTGGTGTGGGCGCTTGGTTTGCTGCTGGGCGCGAGTGGTGACTGGTTCACGCAAGGCTGGTTCCACGCCAAGCTGGCGCTAGTGCTGGTGCTCAGTGGCTATCATATGTGGCTTGCGAATTATGCGGCGCTCCTGGCTGCCGGACAACGCAAGCTTACCGGGCGCAACCTACGCCTGCTCAACGAAGTGCCGGGTGTGACGGCGGCACTCATCGTGATTCTGGTGATCGTGAAGCCGTTCTGAAGCGTGAACGCCGCTTTCATGCAGCGTTGACGCGCAAGGCCGGGCGTCCTAAGCGCTTTTTGCACACTGGTTTCCGGCAGCCGCAATGCGAGCAGCCGCAAGGTCCGCTTTCCCCGAGCCCCATGACCATCAGGCGCGCGCATCTGCCATTTTTCGCCACCTCTTTCCCGGATGAAGCCCAAGCCCATGCATCTCAAGGAACTGAAGAAGAAGACGCCCGCCGAGCTCGTCCAGATGGCCGAGGAACTAGATGTTGAGGGCGCAAGCACGCTGCGCCGCCAGGATCTCATGTTCGCGATCCTCAAGGAAGTGGCCGAGGACGGTGAAGAGATTCTGGGTATTGGCACGATCGAAGTGCTGCCCGATGGATTCGGCTTCCTGCGCAGTCCCGAGGCGAATTATCTCGCCGGGCCCGATGACATCTATGTTTCGCCGAATCAGGTCCGCAAATGGGGCCTGCGCACCGGGGATACTGTTGAAGGCGAAATCCGCGCACCCAAGGACGGCGAGCGTTATTTCGCGATAACACGGCTGATCAAGGTCAACTTCGACGATCCCGATGCGGTGCGCCACCGCGTGAATTTTGACAACCTGACACCGCTCTATCCCGATGAGCGTTTGCGCCTCGATACACTTGATCCCACGGTCAAGGACAAGTCAGCGCGCGTGATCGATCTCGTCAGCCCGCAAGGCAAGGGCCAGCGCGCGCTGATCGTGGCGCCGCCGCGTACCGGCAAGACCGTGCTTTTGCAGAACATGGCCAAAGCCATCACCGACAACCATCCCGAGGTGTTCCTGCTCGTCCTGCTAGTCGACGAACGGCCCGAAGAAGTCACCGACATGCAGCGCAGCGTGAAAGGCGAGGTCATCTCCTCGACCTTCGACGAGCCTGCCAGCCGCCACGTGCAGGTTGCTGAAATGGTTATTGAGAAGGCCAAGCGGCTAGTCGAGCACAAGCGCGACGTCGTCATTCTGCTCGATTCGATCACGCGCCTTGGCCGTGCCTATAACACCGTGGTGCCAAGCTCAGGCAAGGTGCTGACCGGCGGTGTGGATGCCAACGCGCTGCAGCGGCCCAAGCGCTTCTTCGGCGCGGCGCGCAATATCGAGGAAGGCGGTTCGCTTTCAATCATCGCCACGGCGCTGATAGATACCGGCAGCCGTATGGACGAAGTGATCTTCGAAGAGTTCAAGGGAACCGGCAACTCGGAAATCGTACTCGACCGCAAGGTGGCCGACAAGCGCATCTTCCCCGCGCTCGATGTGGGCAAGAGCGGCACCCGCAAGGAGGAACTGCTCGTTCCGACCGACCAGCTCAGCAAGATGTGGGTGCTGCGCCGTATCCTGATGCAGATGGGTACGATCGACGCGATGGAATTCCTGCTCGACAAGATGAAGAATTCCAAGACCAACGAGGACTTCTTCGCGACCATGAATCAATAGAGCTGATCGGCGGTCACCCCTTCTCCAGAGTGGCCGCCATCATCTCCCATAGCTTGTTCATTGCCTTCATTGGCCGCACCATGACCTTGAAATCCGCAATTCGGCCTTCGAGATCGAAGCGGATGAGGTCGATGCCATTGACATGGATGCCATCGACCGTGGCGGTGAATTCAAGGCAGGCCTCAGGGCCGTCGACCAGTTCGCGCACATACGTGAAGCCGGTATTGGCGAAAACCTGCCCAGCCGCTTTAAGATACATGAGCACTTTGGCATGGCCCGCCTGCGGTGTGTGGACCACGGGCGAATGGAAGACGGCATCAGGCGCGATGAGATCAGCCAGCAGGGCAGTGTCGCTGGTCTGCATGTAGCGGTGCCAGGCGGCTAGGCCGGTTTGCATGGGTTTACTTCCATCATTTGAGATGCGCGGCGAAGAAATCGCGCGTACGCTCGTCGGCGAGCATTGCCCCGGCTTCATCGCGGCGTGAGCCCATCTCGGCGGCAAATCCGTGATCGAGCCCCACATAGTCGTGCAGCACGACTTTGGCGTGGTGATCTAGCCCGGCATGGATTGAGGCCTGCGCGTCCGGTCCGACGAAGTGGTCGGCCGTCGGGATGTGCAGCATCAGCGGGTTTGCGATGGCGTGCGATTCGCTGAGCATCTGATCGATCATCACGCCGTAATAACCGACCGAGGCATCGATATCAGTGCGCGCGGCAGCCATGTAGGCCATGCGGCCACCGAGGCAGAAGCCGACCAGTCCGACCTTGTCCACCGCCTGGACATGGCGCAGCCAGTGGATCACGGCTTCGATATCCTGCACGCCGAGATCGGGATCATATTGCCCGAAATAGCCGAATGCCTGCTGGAGCTGTTCGGGTACGTCGGGATCAAGCTCGGCACCGGGGGCGAACCGCCAGAAGATATCGGGTGCCACCGCGACATAGCCGAGTGCCGCCCAATCATCGCACTTCTTGCGAATGCCGGCGTTCACGCCGAAGATCTCCGGAATGACGATGATCGACGCTTCTGTCTGGTCGTCAGGCGTCGCGACATAGACGGGGATTTCCCCCTGCTCGTCGAGGGATGTGATCGTGGTCATCTCGCCCATGGTGGTTGTCCTTCTCGCATGGCGTTTGGTCGATCTAGAGATAGGCCGCTGCCGTGGACTTTGCCAAGTGTGCATGACAGTGTCGAGGTCCACCAACAACGAGGGTGTCATCATGAAAGTGAACGTGGAGGTTGAATGCACACCCGAAGAGGCGCGCCGCTTCCTGGGCCTGCCCGATGTGACGCGGGCGAACGACGTCTATGTCGACGCGCTCGCCAAGGCCATGCAAGGCATGAGCAGCGTGGACCAGCTTCAGGGTTTCGCCAGGCAGATCGCGCCTATGGGCGAAATAGGGCTGAAGATGTTCCAGCAGTTTGTCGAGCAGGGCGCCGGTGCGGCAATGGCCGGTTTCAAGGCCGGCGCTGCTGGCGAGAAGCCGAAGTCCTGAACGAAGTCCGCGTATGATAGAAACGATTTTCGCACTCTCCTCTGGCGCGCCGCCTGCGGGCATAGCGGTGATCCGGGTAAGCGGGCCAGGAGCGGGACAAGCCCTGCAGGCGCTGGCAGGCAAGCTCCCGCCGCCGCGCCGGGCGGTGCTGGCGGTGCTGCGCGACGAGGAGGGCGAGGTGCTCGACCGGGCCATGGCGCTGTGGTTGCCTGGGCCGGGCAACGCAACGGGCGAGGACTGCGCCGAACTGCATTTGCATGGCGGGCGCGCGGTGGTTGGCGCGGTGGAGGCGGCGCTGGCGAGGCTGCCCGGGTTGCGGCGCGCGGAGCCGGGCGAGTTTACCCGCCGCGGCTTTGCCAATGGGCGGATCGATCTGGCGGAAGCCGAGGGGCTTGCCGACCTGCTCTCTGCCGAGACCGAACTGCAGCGGCGGGGGGCTATCGCCATGGCAGGCGGCGAACTATCGCGGAAAGTGGCGGATTGGCGCGGTAGCGTACTGGCGCTCTCTGCAGCGCTGGAGGCCGAGCTCGATTTTGCCGGGGATGACGACATCGATGAGGTAGGCCGTGGTCTGCCCGCGGGCTTTGGCGGGGCAAGCTTAACCTTGGCTGGGGAACTGGCGGAATGGCTAGCGCGTCCGCGCGCGGAGCCGCTGCGTGAGGGGTTTCGGGTCGTGCTCGCGGGGCCGCCGAATGCCGGAAAGTCAACTTTGTTCAATGCTTTGGTTGAGGACGAGGCAGCGATTACGGCCGCCGAGCCCGGCACCACGCGCGATGTTTTGGTGCGCGGTGTGGGGCTGCGCGGTGTGCCGTTCACGTTTGTCGATACGGCGGGTCTGCGCGATGTGGGGGCTGGTGAGATCGAACAGATCGGCATTGCGCGGGCCAGGGCGGAGGCGGAGCGCGCCGATCTGGTGTTGTGGCTGGGGCCGGAGGGTGAAGGCCCGCAGACCAGTATCGTCTGGGAGATTGCCGCTCAGAGCGACCGGTTCGATAGCGCTGTCAAGAGGACCGCGCGGCTCCGGCTGTCTGCTGTGACGGGCGAAGGCATGTCTGAACTGCGGGCAGCATTGATCGATCACGCGCTTACCGCGTTGCCTGCACCGGGAGCCCTTGCGCTCAATGCGCGGCAGCACCAACATTTGACCGAAGTGGCGGAGGCTTTGCAAGCGGCTGCCGCCGAGCAAGATCCGCTGCTTGCTGCCGAATCGCTGCGGCAGGCGAGGCTGGGGTTGGACCGGCTTGTCGGACGCACGGGCACCGAGGATATGCTGGACGCGCTATTCGGACGCTTCTGCATCGGTAAGTGATGTTTCACGTGAAACATCGCCCGCTTTGACGCGGTTGCGCGAATCGCTTAACGTGGCTGTCATATGCGTGGTTTCGACATCATCGTGATCGGCGGCGGGCACGCCGGCGTGGAGGCAGCTGCGGTCGCGGCGCGGATGGGCGCGCGTACGGCGTTGGTCAGCTTTGATCCGGCCAAGATCGGTGCGATGTCATGCAATCCGGCGATCGGAGGGCTGGGCAAGGGTCATCTCGTGCGCGAGGTCGATGCTTTTGACGGCCTGATTGCGCGCGCGGCAGATGAGGCCGCACTGCATTACCGTATGCTCAACCGGAGCAAAGGCAGCGCCGTTCAGGGTCCGCGTGTGCAGGCGGACCGCAAGCTGTTCCGCGCGGCAATCCAGCGCATGGTTGGGGCTCAGCAGGGCCTGACTGTGGTGCCGGGCGAGGCGGCGGCGCTGCACATGACAGGTGGTGCGGTGACTGGTGTCGCATTGGCGGATGGGACTGACCTTAACGCCAAGGCGGTCGTGCTCTGCACCGGGACTTTTCTCGGCGGACGGCTGTTTCGCGGTGAGGAACGCATGGAAGGCGGGCGGATCGGCGAGAATGCCGCGTATCGGCTGGCCGAACAACTGCGTGCAGCAGACTTACCGATGGCGCGGCTCAAGACCGGGACACCGCCAAGGCTTGATGGCCGGACGATCGACTGGGCGCGCCTGCCCGTGCAGGCGAGCGACGCCGAGCCTTGGACTATGTCGCCGCTGACCAAGGCCCGACTACAGCCGCAAGTATTCTGTGCGATTGCCAGGACCAATGAGCAGACGCACGATATCATTCGCAGTGGTCTCGATCGCTCACCGCTGTTCAGCGGGGCCATCGACGCGCAGGGGCCGCGTTATTGCCCTTCCATCGAGGACAAGATCCACCGCTTTGGTGATCGCGACGGGCACCAGGTGTTTCTCGAGCCTGAGGGCCTCGATGACCATGCGATCTACCCCAATGGCATTTCGACGTCATTGCCCACCGATGTGCAATTGGCGATGCTGCGCTCGATCGAAGGGCTGGGGGCGGTCGAGTTACTCGTGCCAGGTTATGCGGTCGAGTATGACTATATCGATCCGCGTGCTCTGCGCCGCAGTCTGGAAGTGCGCGCGATCCCTGGATTGTATTGCGCCGGGCAGATCAATGGCACGACTGGATATGAGGAAGCAGCGGCGCTGGGGCTGATCGCAGGCATGCACGCAGCCTCAGCAGTACTGGGGCGCGAACCTGCCGGTTTGGACCGCGCTTCGAGCTATATGGCCGTGATGGTGGACGATCTCACGCTGCACGGGGTTTCCGAGCCCTATCGCATGCTGACCGCGCGCGCCGAGTATCGGTTGCGGCTGCGGGCCAATAACGCCTCAACTCGGCTGACGCCATTGGCCTTGGCTGCCGGATGCGTGAGGGGTGAGCGGGCGAAGTGGTTCCTATCCCGCCAGACGGAGCGTTCAATCCTTGCGGCCCGGTTGAGTGAAGAGGCCCTACCATCGGAGCTCAACGCAAAGGGGATTGCCGTGCGCAATGACGGCGTTCGTCGGCCACTGGCGGAGTGGTTGCGCTTTCCCGAGGTCAACTTTGCCGCACTGACGTCGTGGCTTGGCGAGGTGCTGCCCGAGCCAGATCTGGCCGAGGAAATGGCTGAGGACGCGGCCTATGCGCCCTATCTTGCCCGGCAGGAGGCAGAGCTGCGCCAATTGCGGGCGAGTGATTCGGTGCTGCTGGGCGATGACTTTCCGTACGCCGAGGTGCCCGGTCTCTCCCGCGAGATGGTTGAGCGGCTGGAGCGCGCGCGGCCTGACACACTTGCCGATGCGGGCCGTGTCGCGGGCATTACGCCGGCGGCTCTGGCGAGCGTGCTGGTTCAGGCCCGGCGCCGGATCGCGGCGTGAGCATCGCGGATGAGGCTGAGGCGAAAGCTTGGCTGGCATCACGGCCAGAGGTAGACGCGACAGTGATCGCGCGGCTGGGCGTGTTGGTGGAGGCGCTGGTCGACGAGAACACAAGGCAGAATCTGGTCGCGCGCGCGTCGCTTGAGCAGGTCTGGCAGCGCCATATCGTCGATAGCGCGCAGTTGCTTTATGTTTCACGTGAAACAGTGCCGGATGGATCCTGGCTCGATCTTGGAAGTGGGGCCGGGTTTCCCGGATTGGTCGTGGCGGCGATGCAGCCGGACCGACCGGTCACTCTGGTCGATTCGCGGCGACTGCGAACCGATTGGCTCGCGCGCGCCGCGGCATCTCTAGGGCTCGGCAACGTCGAGGTCATTCTCGCACGCGTGGAAGATCTGCCCGCACGGCGGTGGTGCGTCATATCGGCGCGTGCCTTTGCACCACTGGAGCGGTTGCTGGGTCTAGCCGCACGTTTTTCCACACCGGATACACTTTGGTTGTTGCCGAAAGGGGCCAAAGCGCAGCATGAACTGGAAGCGCTTACGGCCGACTGGAATCACGTGTTTCACGTGGAACATTCGCTGACCGATCCGTCCGCCGGAATCATCGCCGGCCAGCTGCTCGGCCAAACTCCGGGGCGCAAGGATACGAAGGCCGCTCCGGCGCTTCGTTAACGGGGCTCGAGCCGATGATCACGATTGCCGTTGCGAACCAGAAAGGCGGTGTGGGCAAGACCACCACCGCGATCAACATCGCCACGGCGCTAGCCGCGACGGGATGGAAGGTCTTGCTGCTCGATCTCGATCCGCAGGGCAATGCCTCGACCGGGATCGGTGTTGGCGCGGCAGAGCGCCAGCGCTCGTCCTATGATCTGCTGATCGAGCAGGCGAGCGTGACGTCGTGTATGATGCCGACGCGAATTCCGGGCCTTGATGTGATTCCGGCAACTGTCGATCTTTCGGGTGCGGAAGTCGAGCTGGTCAGCATGGCAGATCGCACGGGCAAGCTGCGCGCGGCTCTGGCCGAGGACGCTGGGCACGATATCTGCCTGATCGACTGCCCGCCCTCGCTTGGACTGCTGACTCTGAACGCGCTGACGGCAGCCGATTCGCTGCTGGTGCCACTGCAATGCGAGTTCTTTGCGCTCGAGGGGCTGAGTCAGCTGCTGCAGACGGTGGAGCGGGTGCAGGAGCGCTTCAATCCTGATCTTGGCATCCTTGGCATTGTGCTGACGATGTATGACCGGCGTAACCGGCTGACCGATCAAGTCGCGGACGATGTACGCTCGTGCCTCCACAGCCTGGTGTTCGAAGCGGTGATACCCCGCAATGTGCGGCTTTCAGAAGCGCCGAGCCACGGGCTTCCGGCGCTGATCTATGACCATGCTTGCGCGGGTTCGCAGGCTTACATGAAGCTGGCGCGTGAACTGATCGGCCGCCTGCCCGAACGGAGAAAAGCGGCATGAGCGCGGTAGAGGGCAACGCAGATGGCATCGCGGTGAAGGTGGCGAAGCGGCCGGCGCTTGGGCGCGGGCTTGGCGCGCTGCTGGGTGAAACCCGGCGGGAGGAAGCGGTGTCCCGTATGACCGTGTCCACCTCGGGCGCGGCGATTGCCATGACGTCACAAACCGGGCTGGCCATGCTGACGGTTGCCTCGATCGAGCCACATCCGGACCAGCCGCGTCGCCATTTCGATGACGATGCGCTCGAAGAACTGGCGCGTTCCATTGCAGCACGCGGCGTGATCCAACCAGTGGTGGTGCGGCCCCATGGCGACGGGCGTTACCAGTTGGTGGCTGGCGAACGGCGCTGGCGTGCGGCCCAGCGGGCCCGGCTGCACGAGATTCCGGCCATCGTCCGCCAGCTGGATGACCGCGAGGTGACTGCGTTAGCGCTGATCGAAAACTTGCAGCGCGAAGACCTGAATCCGGTTGAGGAAGCACGCGCCTATCAGCGCCTTTCCGAGCAGGACGGGCTGACCCAGCAGGAAATCGCGACCTTCGTCGACAAGTCGCGTAGCCACGTCGCCAATCTGATGCGCTTGCTAGGGCTGCCCACTGAAGTGCTCGATATGGTGGAGCGCAATACCCTATCGATGGGCCATGCGCGCGCACTGGCCGTGCTGCCAGACCCCGTTTCACTGGCGCGCGAGACAGTCGCCAAGGGGCTTTCGGTGCGCGAGGTGGAGCGGCTGGCGAAGCGCGCCACGCGGCCTGACACCGCGCCGCGCCGCGCGCGGGCCGAGCGTGATCCGGCCAGTTCGGCGGATATCGCGGCCGTGCAAACGCATCTCGAGGAGTTTCTGGGCCTCAAGGTCACGATCCAGGCCGATACCGATCCGCGCACCGGTTCGGTCACGATCCGCTACAAGACACTCGACCAGCTTGATCTGATCTGCCAGCGATTGACCGGCGAGGCGATCTGAATTCGGCTTATCATTCTGCACCCTTGGGCACATTAACCGCGCGATTAATTTTGATTGACCGGGCCGGCCCGGTTTGCGTATCCCTATGCGCAACAAAGATTTGAACCGGAGAGCTTGCAATGTCGCTCGATGCCATTTCCCGCAGCGCCTACACCCCTGATCACGAGGCTTTCCGACAGACGGTGCGGCGCTTCCTCGAGACCGAAGTGACCCCCAATGGTCCGCAGTGGGCCGAGGACGGGATCGTGCCCAAGTCGATCTGGCCCAAGGCCGGCGAGCTTGGCATGCTCTGCCC